>CAZKDT010000159.1:0-6961 GCA_964551515.1 uncultured Desulfobacteraceae bacterium
CCAGACATTTTACATTTTATTATCAGTTGGCGGCTCAATATCACCATTTGATACACCAGAACTTATTGAGAAGTTACGATCCGGCTAAATATCTTATTGAAAAATGATTCAAACTTCACTTATGAAGGTTTTGGACCAGACTCGTCCGACAGTATTTGTTGAATTATATCCTTCAAATCATCATAGCTGTATGTCACCGGAAATTTGTAAAATTCGTTTTTAACATTTTCAGGCGGATCGAAAAGTATGCCGGTATCGGCTTGTTTTAGCATGGTGATGTCATTGTAAGAATCCCCCACAGCAATGGTATTGTAGTTCAGACGTTTTAACGAAATCACCGCTTCCCGTTTACTGTCTTTTTGTCGTAGTTTATACCCGGAAATCGAGCCGTCGGGATTTATCAATAACGTGTGACAGAATAGTGCGGGCCAGCCAAGTTTTTGTATCAGAGGACGTGCAAACTGTTCAAATGTATCGGAAACAACGATGACCGGGATGCGCGATCTGAGCCAGTCAAGAAATTCCAGGGCCCCGTCAAGAGGATCCATGGTGGCGATCACCGCTTTGATATCATCTATTTTAAGCCGGTTCTTATTAAGGATAACAAGACGTTTTTTCATTAATACATCGTAATCGGATATATCACGTGTTGTCAGCCTGAGTTCTTTAATGCCTGTTTTTTCAGCCACATTTATCCATATTTCCGGTACAAATATTCCTTCCAGGTCGGAGCAGACGATATGCATAACACCTCACATTCGGTATTCAATCTTGACGGCTTTGTAAAAAGTCCAACTTCTGCGTTGTTCTACATCTTTTGCCATCGGATTGTGACTTTTTACGAGTTCATCAATATTCTTGGTTTTCATCCTCTATTCTTATGAGAACAGGTTTGGCGCTGACCACGTCGAGATTCATAATTTTGGATAACGCCTTTTGTACATCAGCTTCTTTGGCAAGGTGAGTAAGCATGACAATGGGTACCGAGCCTTTGGTTTTTCGTCCTTTCTGGTGCACCGATTTTATGCTGATGTTATAATCACCCAGAATACCCGATACTTTTGACAGCACACCGGGTCGGTCCGCAGCGGCAAACCTGAAATAATAATAGGTTCTAATTTCATCAATCCGCATAACGGGAATTTTCCGGATATTATTCATCTGGTATGAAAGTAACGGAACCCGGCCTTTTGATCCGGATAAAAGGTTTCGGGCCAGATCCACCGTGTCGCCGATCACGGCGCTGGCAGTGGGCATCATCCCGGCTCCGTGTCCGTAAAGCATCATATCACCGATGGCATCACCGGAGATTGTCACGGCATTAAGGGTGCCACCGACACTGGAAAGCGGATTGTCAAAAGGAATCATGGTGGGATGCACTCTTGCCTCTATGGTGTTGCCCAGGTTCTTGCTGATGGCCAGAAGTTTAATCCTGTATCCAAACTGTCCTGCGAAATCAATATCCATGGGGTCTATATTAGAGATGCCTTCAATGTATATATCCTTGAAATTAATTTCCATGCCATAGGCAAGGGAGGTGAGAATGGCAAGTTTGTGGGCGGTATCGATGCCTTCGATATCCAGTATCGGGTCCGCCTCGGCATACCCATTTTTTTGTGCTTCGGCAAGCACGGATTCAAAACTGCTGCCATCATCCGTGTTCTTTGAGAGGATGTAGTTACAGGTACCGTTCAGGATGCCGGCTATGGATTTTATGTGATTGCCCACCAGAGATTCCCGCAACGATTTGATGATCGGCATGCAGCCGCCCACGCCGGCTTCAAAGGCAAGATCAACCCCTTTTTTGGTTGCGGCCTTGAATAGCGCATTACCATGAACGGCGAGCAGTGCCTTGTTTGCGGTAACTATCTGCTTGCCCTTATTAATGGCGCTTAAAATAAGATCTTTGGCAACCCCTTCTCCCCCGATCAGTTCGATAATGATATCAATGTCAGGGTCATCCACTACTTTATACGCATCGTTGGTAAAGACTTCCTTATCAAATCGTATGCCACGATCCGTTTTAAGGTCGATATCGGCAACATATTTCAGGTTCAGATCGGCTCCCACCCGAGCGCGGATAAGGTCTCTGTTTTGAATAAGAATTTTTGCAACACCTGTGCCGATCGTGCCGCAGCCGAGCAAACCAATATTTATTTTTTTCATGCAATTTGCTCCTGAACAGGAATTACACCCTAATTGATCGTAAACAAAATAGGAAAAATATTTGATGTGTTTGATTTATTATACATTTTAGAAAATTCAATTACATTTTCAAACTCTTCTATAAATGAACAATAAATTGATAAAAAAATCATTTTGTTTACCTTTCAGGGTTACATTATCTTTCGTATTCCTCTTATGGCCTGGTTTATGCGCATCTCGTTTTCTATCAAAGCAAAACGCACATATTCATCCCCGTACTCGCCAAATCCAAGACCCGGTGAAACCGCAACCTGGGCCTCATTAATGAGCATTTTGGAAAATTCCACGGATCCCATTTCAATAAATTTGTCAGGAATTTTGGTCCAGACAAACATGGTTGCTTTAGGGCTCTCCGTATCCCAGCCCACCCGGTTGAGGCCTGATATCAGAGCATCCCTTCGTTTTTTGTAGATATCACATATCTCCTTGACACATTCCTGGGGACCGTTTAGGGCGATAATGGATGCAATCTGAATCGGCTGAAAAATACCATAATCCAGGTAACTTTTTATCCGGCGAAGGGCTCCCACAACTTCACTGTTCCCCACACAAAAACCCACCCGCCAGCCGGGCATGCAGTAACTTTTTGAAAGTGAAAAGAATTCAACACCAATATCCTTGGCGCCTTTGACCTGGAGAAAACTAGGGGGTTTATAGTTATCAAATGCCAGATCTGCATAGGCGAAATCGTGGACGATCAAGATGTCGTGTTCTTTTGCATAATCCACGATGTTTTCAAAAAATTTTAGATCAACAATTTCCGTTGTGGGATTATGGGGATAGCTTATAATTAAAACCTTGGGCCTCGGCCAGGTCTGCCGGGTGGCGCTCATGAGATTATCGAAAAAATCGTTGCCCGGACCCACGGGGATTCCCCTCACATCGCCCCCGGAAATAATTGCCGAGTAAGGATGGATAGGGTAAGTCGGGTTGGGTGTGAAAACTACGTCTCCAGGCCGGATGGTCACAAGGATAAGATGTGATATTCCTTCTTTGGCGCCGATGGTGACGATGGCCTCTGTATCGGGATCGATATCCACATCATATCTTCGCTTGTACCAGCTGGAAATAGCCATTCTTAATTTGGTGATACCCATGGATGCCGAATACCGGTGATTTTGCGGTTTCTGGGCGGCTTCTGTCAGCTTGTCGACAATATGCTTTGGCGTGCCCATGTCGGGATTCCCCATTCCAAGGTCGATAATATCCTCACCGGCATGCCTGGCGTCCATTTTAATTTTGTTAACTGCTGTAAATACATACGGTGGAAGACGATCGAGTCTGGCAAAGGCTTTCATAAAAATAACCCCTTAGTTTCTTAGTTATAAATTTTATGTTTGTTTTGGCAAAGAATTTTGATCATATAATTTATAATAGAAAGAATTTTATGTCAAAAATTTTGTTTTGACTTTTAGGCCGAATAGGATTATTTCTTTTAATCTTTCTCATAGATTAAAAACGATTGCAAATTGTATACTACCTAAAGTTCATATTAACAAGGAAATTCACATGACAAAATCACTGACCTATTTTGATGCGGGTGTAGATATTGATAAAGCCGGGAAAATGGTCGACAAGATTAAAAAAATAGCGAAGCAGACTTCTAGATCTGGAGTTATTGGTGAGATTGGTGGATTCGGCGGCCTGTTTTCCCTCAACATTGGCAACATGGAAAGTCCGGTTCTTGTGAGTTCGACAGACGGTGTCGGGACCAAACTCAAAATCGCTTTTATGATGTCAAAACACGATACAATCGGCATAGACCTGGTTGCAATGTGTGTTAATGACATCGTTGTGCAGGGTGCAAAACCGCTTTTTTTTCTGGATTATCTCTCAATGGGAAGGCTGGAAGAAGAAATCGCCATTGATGTCATAACCGGTATCGGAGAGGGCTGCAGGCGGGCCGGGTGTGCGCTTATTGGTGGTGAAACTGCTGAAATGCCAGGGTTTTATAAGGATGATGAATATGATTTGGCCGGATTTACGGTCGGTCTTGTTGATAACAGGAAAATTATTGACGGTTCAGAAATTCGCGTTGGCGATAAGCTTATCGGAATTTCGTCGAGCGGGCTTCACAGTAACGGATATTCGCTGGTACGCAAGATCTGTTTTGACATTTTAAAACTGAAAATAGATACGCATATACCCGACTTTGGCAAGACCATCGGCGAAGAGCTTCTTACACCCACAAGAATATATTCAAAAACCGTTCGTAGCATTATAAAAAATCTGCCGGTTCTTGGACTTGCTCATATAACAGGCGGCGGAATCACAGATAACATTATTCGTGTTATCCCTGAACAGTGTAACATTATCATGCAAAAGAACAGTTGGGATGTGCCGCCCGTGTTTACATATCTCAAGAATGCCGGGAACATATCAGAACGTGAAATGATGCGTACGTTTAATAACGGTATCGGCTTGATCGTCGTTGTTCATGAAAAAGATGCCCAAGAAGTTCTGGATCGTCTTATCGCCATGAAGGAAAAAGCTTTTATCATAGGCGAGATTGTTGAATGCAAGGAAGAGAGTGATAGGGTTCAGTGGATCTAAGACGTTTAACAACTTCATCAATTATGATGAGCATGAAAAACGAAAATTACGGTAAACAAAGGCTGCAAAAGGTCAAAAAACCCTTCCTAAAGCTGATGAGCTGGATAGGAAACGCTCAAAAAGAAAAAGTCATTTGTAAAAGCTGAGCGGTGAATAAAACCGGTCCCGGGAGAGGACATGGAAAAATAAAGCAGCAATGATAATACTCGGCATTGAAACATCCTGTGATGAAACCGCTGCAGCAGTAGTCATTGACGGCACACAAATATTATCTTCCGTTGTATCCTCACAGATCGACGTTCACCATCCATATGGCGGAGTAGTGCCTGAACTTGCTTCAAGAAAACACATGGAAGCGATTGTTCCGGTGGTTAATAAGGCCCTGAGATCTTCCTCCATCAATTCAAAACAGCTTGACGCAATTGCGGTTACCCAGGGGCCGGGGCTGGTGGGAGCATTGCTTGTCGGTTTCTGCTTTGCCAAATCTTTTGCTTTTGCACTGGATGTTCCATGGATCGGCGTTAATCATCTTGAGGGTCATATAAATTCAGTGTTCCTGGAAGAAAACCCGCCTCCTTTCCCGTTTGTGGCGCTTCTTGCATCCGGTGGACATACCAGCATATACCATGTCACGTCCCACACCGGATTTGATCTGGTTGGACAAACTCGGGATGATGCTGCCGGAGAAGCTTTTGACAAAGTTTCCAAAATGCTCGGCCTGGGCTATCCTGGTGGTGATGTTATCGACCGCCTTGCAAATAAAGGAGATCCCGAAAATATTGTTTTTCCAAGGCCGTTTCTGAACAAGTCGCCCTTCGACTTTAGTTTCAGCGGCCTGAAAACGGCGGTGCGACGGTATATTCAGAAAAATATGGATACTTATCAGCAACAGATACCCGATATCGTTGCCGGATTTCAGGAATCGGTGGTAGATGTTTTGTCATCTAAAGTAGTTCATGCTGCAATGGCGAAAGGGTGCGATCATATCGCTATAGTTGGAGGAGTGGCCGCAAATAACCGTTTGAGGGAGAAGGTCAGACAGGAAGCCGATCGCAAGGGGCTGACGATTCATATCCCTTCTGTCGAGCTTTGCGGTGATAATGCCGCAATGATTGCCGCAATCGGCTACCATTATTTAATTGCCGGAACCGTATCGGGTCTTTGTGATGATGTTTATTCCAGGGTAAGGCTGAGTTAACATATTTTCGAGAATAGAATTCCGGTTTTCAGTGAATATAATTTTTTCCCTTTGAAAAGCTCCTTTGATGTTGTTCTTCGATTTTCTGAATCTTTTCTTTTAATCGATCAATGATCTGAACTGGGGTTTTTTTACGTAAAACCGCCTGAAATTGGGTTCCATAAAACCTAACCGCACTGATTCCGAGTATAATAATATCGTATGCTTTCCAGGAATCCTTCCGTCTTATCATTTTAATTTCCACGGGAACTTCTTGATTTTTCCAGAGCACCTTCACCCGAACGACGGCTTTAGAGTGGCTGATCAAATTTTGACCAATTAAAATCACTTTCTCATTATTATATTTATCTTGCAGCATACTAAGATAAAAGACTGTTACAAATTTAGAGAAAAGATCTGTAAATTCATAAAGTTGCTGTGGCTTGAATTTTAACAAGTCGCTTGCCAGAGACAACCGGCAAAACTCTCTAAAGTCAACTAGTTGGTTTAAAATATCCGATAGCTTTTGACGTTGGACATCTTTTTGGAGTGTATCTTTATAAATTGGATCATTTAATATGTTCATTCCTTGATCTATTAAATTCTGGAATACATCTGACGGCTGCTCCGCATAAGCAAAACCAAAGAATTCTGCAAGAATAATCAAAACTGTAACCAGAACTTTTTTCATATGTGTTCCTATACCAGAACATCTATTCATGTCAGCGCCTCATCGAACAACCCAAAATTGAGATCAATGAAATAGAGATTTTGATTGTTACGCATCGTTTGCCAACATGCAAAATTCTATCTTATTACACATATCTTATATTATAATTCTCAAATTAACTAGTGTGCATCCATAAATGGTCTTTTTGCCCAATCTCTGCGTTATGCTCAAAAAATAATCCTCGGAATATTAACTATATGCCTGCGGTTATTTTTTTCGCATGCCCCTCCGGGGCGTAGGCCCTACCCTCTCTCCGAGCTGTAGGCTCTACCCTCTCTCCGAGGCGTAGGCTCTAC
>CAZKDT010000160.1:0-6887 GCA_964551515.1 uncultured Desulfobacteraceae bacterium
CCAGAGTGCTTCCCATTCCTTCCAGATCGGGATTTTTTTCGGCCTCGCTATTAATTGACAGGTCGATATCTTTCGTCAGAAGTTCTATCTCTTGTTGTTCACTATCCATGGTTACATGGTGTATTCCAGCCAATTTCCCCATTATGATCTCGGCAGCATAATCTCCGGCGACCTCACCACCCAGACCGTCGGCGATAGCCAGCAGCACAGAGCCGTCAGTCAGTTTCTTGATTAAATATCGATCTTCGTTTGACTTTATAACCAAGCCCATATGAGTAAGTGCAAAGATACTCATTGTATCGGTAAATAACTCAGTAACTTCCTCTTCAGTGTGGACCTGTTTATAAAAATCACAGTCCCTGCAGGAATCCCGTTTTTCGGCGAATGTTCCCTGTACTTTTCCGTCACAGAAAGTACCCTCAACCAGCCAGCACAACCTGCCGGCGTTAGTTCCCTGGTTGAATCCGTTAAAGGTAGAGTCGACCGCCACAGGACATATGCCAAGTTTAGCGATCTTTTTTCCTTCCGGCTCCCTTCCGCATTTCATGTATTCCCAGCAATTTTGTTTCTTTGGCTCCATTGCGATTTTTTCTGCTTTTTGAAAAATTTCCTGGCAGATTTTGTTTAACAAATCCGGATGATTAATAATCCGAAATTGAATTTACTCATCCCGGAAATATTTCGTCTTCAAATCGGCTCCCAATTCGTTTACTTTAAGGCTGAATTCTTCCAGTAAGCGGTTGAGCTCCTGTTGATGGTTATCGTCGTAGTTTAGAAAAAGGGTGGTCATATTTTTTTTTGCCGAGTCTTGGTGCTGATGCCCCGTGACAATTGTCTTGGATAGAGGTTGCAGGTCTTCCAAAGCCTGGTTCACATCCTGGTATCTTTCCGCCGGGTTGCGGCGGCAAGCCTTTAGGATAAACCTTCGCAAGGTTTCCGGTAAATCCGGATTTTTTTCGGACGGATCAGGGATGTCCTGGGTACGGTGTATTTGCATCAGGAGACCGGCATTGTCTTCCGGATAGGGCCGTTTTCCCGTGACCATCTCATACGCTGTAATCCCCAAGGCATAGATGTCGCTTTGCTGGTTCGCAGGCTCACCATCAAACAGTTCCGGTGCCATGTAGGGGAGTACCCCGCCAATGTGCCAGTCGTCAGCGCCGACGGGGCCGGCCAGCCCGAAATCGATGATTTTTATTCGGTCATTGGGTTGTACTAATATGTTCAGTGTATTTATATCCCGGTGGATGATGCCCTTCCGGTGAGCATAGTCAAGCCCCAGGCAGATCTGGATCAGGAAGTCGGCTGTAAGCATCGCGGGTATGGCTTTTAGACGCAAAAGCATATCATTCAGAGATTCTCCGACCAGGTGCTCCATGATGATGAAGACCGTTCCAAAACGTTCTTCAATGTCGAATACCCTGATAATATTTTCATGATTAAAACTCGCGATGATTTTAGCTTCGTTTCGAAAACTGATTAGAAAGTCGGAATTCATAACCAGATTATGCCGCATCATTTTAATGGCCACAGGCATGTTCAGGCCTGCATGCACCCCTTTATAAACAAGGCTGTACCCGCCGCGCCCGATAATATCAGTAGCAATGTACTTCCCAATGACCCTGTCTGATACCGGTCTTTTGGTATCAAATCGATCAGCCACAAGTTCAGTTAAAAATTCGAGCAACTCAGGATCTCTTTGGGTAATATCTTTGAACTGAGCCCTATTCAGAGACCACAACTCCATGTCGGTTTCAGCTTCAACATGTGCGCTACGGGGTTCTCCGGTAAGAATTGACATCATGCCGACGAGATCTCCTTCTCCTCTGTGCCCGACAGGATGCAGTTCACCGTCTTTTTCCACTATAACCAGGCACGACCCACGTTGAATTATATAAGCGACATTCCCGACTTCTTCCTGGGTAATAAACCTTTCCCCCTTTTTAATATATTTGTAGGTCATATCGTTGAACAGAGGGTGTTTGGAATCCAGAGAAACAAATTTTAAAAACTTGGTGCGCAGATTGGCAGTTCCTTCTTCTGCCTGAACCCGTTTGAAAAAATCGCAACCCAAACAAGAGTCCCGTTTTTCGGCGAATGTTCCCTGGATATTCCCGTCACAATATGTACCAGCCACAGCCCAACAGATCCTTCCTCCGTTTTTGCCGGAATTTATGCCATCAAAAGAAGCATCCACTGCTGCCGGGCATATCCCAAGTCGATCCGCCTTCTCACCCCCGGGTTCTCTCCCGCACTTCAAAAACTCCCAGCAGTTAAGCCTGTTTTGTACCATTTATATACCTTGCTGTATTTAAATACTGAACAAACTTATTTTAACCAAAATCTCAAAACCAGAATTCCGGGTATTTACGGCTTTTTGGTATATTATTTATCAAAAGCGCGATAATAAGCATGATAACTGCACCTGACCCGGCAGGGATAATTGCATATAGATAGCCAAGATTATGAATTTTCTGACTACCTATAACCGCAATTAACGCAGTAGCTCCGCCTGGAGGATGAAGTGTCTTTGTGGCGTGCATTGCCGCAATAGCTGTCGCGACGGCCACGGCTGCAGCCAGCCACATAAAATTGTCTAACAGGTTATAAGCTGTCACCCCTATTATCGCTGAAATTACATGGCCACCTAAAAGATTCCTTGGTTGGGCCAATGGACTTCTGATTGCGGCATAAATAAGAACAGCGGAAGCACCAAAGGAACCAATAATCATGACCAAATCAGTTCCCTTGAAAATGTTATAATTAACAAAAGCTACCGAAGCGATCCCCAAAAAGGCACCTATCCAGGACCACACGATTTCGACAAAACCAACACCCGGCGGGCTCTTGGTGGTTCCCGCCATTTTTTTAAAGTATTCCATATCATCCTTTATCCTAATTTTATTAATCTGATGGGTAATACGATTTTACAATGTCTGTTCTTGTAACAATTCCTATAAGTATATCGTTCGGGTCGGTAACCGGAGTTCTGTTAATTTTTTTTTCTGTAAAAATACCGGCTATTTCTGAAACCAGTGTATTCTCACTCACCGTAACAGCAGGGAATGACATGATGTCTTTTGCTTTCTGCTTTTGCATTGATATAGCGACGCATCCTTTATTTTTCAAACAATGGGCTACAACACCCATAAATGTTCTGGTCTCTTTAGTGCCCATGCTAAATAGAAAATCTTTTTCAGAGATAATGCCAACGACCTTGTTTTCATCATCAACTACCGGAAGACCAGAGATATCATTACGATTCAATATATCTGCTACATCTTTTAAAGGGGTCGTCCTATTGACAAAAACTACCTCTCTGGTCATGGCATCTTTCGCCCTGGTTGAATGTATTTGCCGTTCGACAGCATGTCTATAAGCAAAACTATAAATTTCTTTAAAGTCACCAGGTGTTATATCCAGATATCCAGGGATACCTTTCATTGCCTTTAAAACATCTTCGTCTGTAAGATCCATTGGACCAGGATCGATAAATCGATCTTTTATATTATTATCCATTTTACCTCCCAATCTTCACTATGTATCTGTAGCCTTAGAAAAGAAATATTAGATGCCAAGTTTTTAGAGAGTCGTCCTTGCTATCAAATATCCTCGGAATATCTTCAATGGAATTATCAATTTCGATATTTCAGATTAAGAATTGCGGATCTCGTTTAATACTGATTTTTCGTATTCCCCTGCCTTTTCCGATCTGAGTGTAGACTTTGGGCCTGACGTGATTATCTGGGCAGGTGAAGTATCTCTTTTTACGCCGGAAACTTCGATTTTAACTGCAAGTGTTGCATCGCTGCAATCAAGTGGCGCTATAATAATTTTCCCCTGTCCTGAAATGCCAAATCCAATATCGCCCTCATATAAAACTTCAATTATAAGCCGCCCATCCCTTTTGATATTGGCAACAGTCTGGGAGGTTTTAACCATACCGGCGATAATTGTTTTATCCTCCGGTGCATAGAAAAGGGAAATTGGTGCGGTGTTGGGTGATCCATCCTCGTTTACAGTTCCCATAACAGATATAACCCGATTTGGATTATCGTTAAATAGCTTTCCAAGGTCAATAATCTTCACTTCCCCTTTTTTTGCAATTCTCACCAATAGATTGTCGGATACTATTTTCGCCATAAAATCCTCTCCTTTTCTATGTTTATCATCTACGATTTACCTCAGGGATAGATGGTGCTTTGGATCGCAACCGGAATATGCACGGGGAAAATTAATCTGCTTAGGCAGTTTAACGTCTTACCCAGGACTTGATATGGCAACCACTGCTACAATGGGCTACCCTTGGTACCGTAAAACGCTTCATAGTCATCACCTCCTTTAGATACACATCAAAGGTCTCAATCTGTTGATAATGACAATTCCTTTGCCATCCGGTTATAATGAATAATTTCTTGCTTTCCCATTTAACGACGGTGAAAGTGAGTAATACGGATCTGCGTTAGACGATGACAACAGAATGTCTGCGGGCACTTTTCGCTTTTGTTTTTGCTGACAATCCGAACAGGACCAATATTCCCAGCTATTTTTAATGGCATGATCCAAACAATCGCTATAATAAGAGCAAAAGACATTTCTACTGCCTTTGGTATAAATGGGGCAATGGTTTTGATCCATGGTTTGTCACCTTGGTTTATCAATTGGCTCACATTTTGTGTTTATACCACATCGTTCCCTATACTAATACCACTTTGTAGCATTGTCAACTTTTTTAAATACTTTTAAATTAGTTCATATAATATCATGGCAAAAGCATGACAAACAGGGGGGTCTAAGTGGAAAAAGGAATTCCAAGCAGGAAATCTTTGCTGGTTTGTCAATGGAACGGTATTCCAGTGAAGCGTGCAAAAAGAGCGGGCTAAAATGCTTAAAGTTATTAAAGAAACTTTATAATTACCGCAAAGACACGAAGGATTTTGTTTTGTTATTCTCAGTGTTTTGGTGCTTTTGTGGCGAGAAGAAAAAAGTTTTTTTCTTTATGACTCAATCAAATCAGTACTCAAATAACGCTCACCCGTGTCAGGCAGGATAACGACGATCTGCTTCCCCCGGTTTTCAGGTCGCCTGGCCAACTCAAGTGCTGCCCACATCGCAGCACCGGATGATATCCCGCACAAAATCCCTTCTGATACTGCCAGTTCCCGGGCGCTTTGAAAGGCCTGTTCATTAGTGACGGTAATTATTTCGTCTATAATTTCAGTATTTAAAACATCAGGAATAAATCCTGCGCCGATACCCTGGATTTTGTGGGGACCGGCCTGGCCTCCGGAAAGAACAGGTGAATCGGCCGGTTCAACAGCAACGGCCCTAAAAGATGGTTTTCGAGCCTTGATAACCTCGGACACGCCGGTAATGGTGCCGCCGGTGCCCACCCCTGAAACTACTATATCGACTTTCCCATCAGTGTCGTTCCAGATCTCCTCGGCCGTAGTCTTTCGATGAATCTCAGGATTGGCCGGATTGGAAAACTGATCAGGCATAAAGGAGTTTTTATTACTCCCCAGAATCTCTTGTGCTTTGGCAATTGCTCCTTTCATCCCGTCAACTCCCGGCGTTAACACGAGCTTAGCGCCCAAGTGTTTTAAAAGTGTTCTTCTTTCCATGCTCATTGTATCCGGCATGGTTAAAACAAGTTTATAATTTTTTACCGCGCAAACAAAAGCCAGGGCAAGGCCAGTGTTCCCGCTGGTGGGTTCGACAACAGTGGTTTCGGCGTTTATCAGACCTTTTGTCTCAGCCGCTTCAATCATTGCAATACCTATTCGATCCTTAACACTTCCTAAAGGATTGAAAAACTCGGCTTTAGCAAATATTTCAGCTCCGAGCCCATCGGCAATGTTATTTAGACGTACAAGCGGTGTAGATCCTATGGTTGAATTTATATCTTTTAACATTTTATCGTCCCCCTATTTAATTCCCAGTTTCAATCTTCAATTTCAAGGGCCGATTCCAGCAGAGCATCGATTTTAGCAAAAACCTGATCATCGGTGCAGTGCTTTAATGAAATTGCCTTTGCAGGGCATTCTGAAGCACAGATTCCGCATCCCATACATGCCGACGGCGGAATCTGGGATACACCCTCTTCATTAATAAACGGAGCGCCATAGGGGCATACTCTGACGCAAACAAGGCAGGCTGTACAGATATCGGGTTGCACCACAGCTACTGCTGCTGAAGTTGTCAGCTTCTCTTTACAAATGATTTTCATGGCCTGTTGCCCGGCACTTTTGGCCATTGTTACGGTTTCTTCAATAAACCTGGGGCTATGGGCCAACCCTGTCATAAAAACACCGGAAGTGGCGAATTCAACCGGTTTTAATTTTACATGGGCTTCCAGAAAAAAACCCTCATCAGTAGTAGGAAGTTTGAGTAGACGGGCTATCTGTTTCGCACCCTCATCAGGTCGAATCCCGGAACTTAAAACCACCAGGTCGGGTTCAACACGAAAGTTTTGATGCGAGCTTCGATCCGTAAAATCGACGATCAATTTGCTGTTTTCATCATAAACTTCCGGCTTACCTTCGGGAATATACCTGAAAAAGAGAACACCTTTTTGTCTTGCTTTTAAGTAATAAAGTTCTTTGAATCCAAAGGTTCTTACATCTCGATACAAAACAACGATCTGAGCACCGGGATTCATCTCTTTCAACTTAATACTGTTTTTCACGGCCGCAGCGCAACATACTCTGCTGCAATAGGGAAAGTCAGGTTCCCGTGATCCAACGCACTGGATCATCACAATCCTTTTTAGCCGGCCTGTCCAGGACGGATCTTCCATAAGTCGTTTTGCAAACTCGACCTGGGTGAGGATTCGTTCATCCTGTGCGTAAAGATATTCGGTCGGTTTATACGGCTGGCCGCCGGTG
>CAZKDT010000161.1:0-6874 GCA_964551515.1 uncultured Desulfobacteraceae bacterium
ATAACATAATTGACAGTATTGATAAGGGTCAATAGTAGACTTGACCCCTTTCTTTCGGCCCACCAATAAAAAATCGCTTTTACGTCCCCATCGTCTAGCCTGGTCCAGGACACCGGCCTTTCACGCCGGCAGCAGGGGTTCAAATCCCCTTGGGGACGCCACCGATAAAACAAAGCTCAGCAAACATATGCTGGGCTTTTTTGTTACTATATAAGCTCATGGACATCCTGACTTTATGTCGGGACAGCAGGGGGTTATGCGCCTTAGACGCACTTGTACGCCTTGGGCGTATTCAAATGGGCGCGCTGCTTTATGTGCCTGTGATTTCTCATTCATATTATGAGAGAATGAGATTGATCGGCAATGCCCAGAGCCTTTCTCCAAGTTTCACAGCATCCTCACCGTTGTAGCATAAAATCGCTGCTTTACAATGTGGTGTTGCCTTTAGAAAGGCATTCAAACCGGCAAGGTCTCTTTCCTGCCACCTGGAGGCTGATTTGAGTTCCAACGCTATGCATGACCGCTCCGCTTCTATAACGAAGTCTACCTCGTTTCGACCCTGGATGCTCCAAAAATACAGGACTGCATCTTGCCACTTGGAATTCAGGATCGAGAGAAGATTTTGGGCTACATAAGTCTCGAATAAAGCTCCGAACAGCGGATCATTTTTAATGGATGCCGATATATCCAGCCCGGACAAATGACATGCCAGTCCCGTATCGCTTAAATACAGTTTATTCGACTTGATGAGACGGCTTGACCGGTTTCTTAGGTATGGCGGGATTCGTGTGATCAGAAAAGATGCTTCAAACAAAGAAATGTAACGTGAGGTGGTAGCAGCATTCAGTTTGGCATCACGTCCCAACTGGCTCGGAGACAACAGTTGCCCCGTACGCAAGGAAGTAAGCTGAAGCAATGCGCGCAGAGCTAAAAGGTTACCTACCTGACTCAGTTCCCTTACATCTCTTTCAAGGTAAGTTTGCTCATAACCCCTGAACCATATGGTCGGTTTTTTGATTTGCCCAAGGCAGACCGTCGGCATACCGCCAAGAGCGACTTCTTCAGGGCGGATGGAGTTTATGGGGCTTTTAAAGCGAATATCCTGAGCCTTAAAAAAGTTTTTTATGAAGGGCTCCGGTGTTGTTTGCTTTGCAACTTCACGACGGCTAAAGGGATGAAGCGCAAGATATAATGATCGTCCTGCGAGACTTTCGGTAATACTTTTCAGAATTGAAAAGTTGGCTGAGCCGGAAAGTAAAAATTGGCCTGGAATTCTCTCTTTGTCCACCGCTCGCTTAATAGCAGCAAATATCTCGGGGCACTTTTGTGCCTCGTCTATGGTGATGGGTTTACTGCGGTTTACAAATCCATCCGGATCTCCTTTGGCCGCCTCGAGTTGTGAAAAATCATCGAAACTGACATAGATGCGATCTTTGAGATCAGGTTGTGATCTCAGAAAGGTAGTCTTTCCCGTTTGCCTCATTCCGGTCACAACCACTACCGGCATATTTTCAAGGGCTGTTCTTACGGCATCAGCGATGTCTCGTGGGTAATATTCTGTCATAATGTTGCATCCTATAGTGTCAAAATGCCTATGTCAAGTGATAAATTATGACAAGGCTGTCGATTATCTCGGTTAGAAGATTTGAGGAAGATTCTTCCGCTTTTTCCATTAAAGGCACATCCGGTTGATCGACAAATTTTGCTTCCCCGCCTTCAATGTTAAAAATGAAGCCTGAACTATAGCGCTATGATAAATTGATACACTTTCGCTCAGATAAACCGAGACGTTCGTTAACACAGCAACAAAGAGATAGCTTGGCCAGAGCCCGCTACCCCGCCCTTGTGGATAAAACACTACCCCGCCTGCTGCTTACCCCGCTGCAGTTTGAAGACAAATAGAAGGTTAAATGAGATGATCAATGCCAAGTAAATTCGCACATAGCCCTATTACAGCCTCTGCATGGATTATTTGGAAGGACGTTCAACGGTAATGGTTCGGGCTATTCTTTCGATTTGGCGACTCAAATATTCCAATTGTTGTTCCAGCTTTACAATACGATCTTCATCAGCCTTTTGATGAGCGACTGCCGGTTTATTCGGTTTGTATTCGGCAGATCGTTTTTCTGAGATGACACTTTGAGGTAGAGGCAGGACACTGCCAAGAATATCTCCGATGCCACACGGACCGCTGTTTGATTTTCCTGATGGTGTTTTGAGTTGCATCCGGGAACCACTGTGTGGGTTGCTCCCGGATATAGTTTCAGGGTCGCCTTGATCTTGGCAGACAGAATCTTTTTGATGAATTGACTGCAGGAACTTTACACTTTGAATAAAGTCGGTCTGTCTTATCAGCATCACCAGATCGATCGTGTTAAAATTTTTCTCACAGCGAAAACATCTGGCCAGATTGGTGTTTGGGTTTACCGCGGTGTCAATCTCGTTGCACAAGGGACAAAGAAAACGAAAGCATCCCTGGGTCACCCGGCACGGGATACGAAGCGTTTTTTCAATCAGCATCCGAACATCAATATCATTACGCAATACATACAGTTGCTGGCTGGAAAAACACCGTTTTGTCATGTCAACCTGCCGGATCGAGTTTGGCTCTTAAACTGATGCAGTTTCTCATGTTGATTACATGGCTGTTTTCCGTCAAACGGTCGATCAGGGCTGCGGTAAGCTGATTGTTTTTCAAAAATGAGCCCCATTTATCGAACCCGAGATTTGAGGTGATTAAGGTGCTTTTTTTCTTGTGCCTTTTATGCAACAAAGTAAAAAACAAACCAACCTGTACAGGTTCTGTCTCGACATACCCCAGTTCATCAATCAGCAGGCAATCATACGATTCAAACATCTTCAGTATCTTTGCTTCAGTATGATCAGCCACGGACTGGTAGAGTATCTCCACAAGCTCCGGGAACAGAATGAACTTTCCCCGGCACCCTTTCTCTATTGCCTGGGTGAGAAAAGCCGTGGCAAGACCTGTCTTGCCTGTGCCGGTGGGGCCTATCCAGATAATATTTTGTTGCTTTGACAGGTAATCGAAGGAATCGTATATGGTAAGAATCTTTTTTTTGTTCAGTTTCGGCTGCCTGGTAAAAGGAAACGTCTCAATGACAAACGGTTCCGGGATCTTTGCATGGCTGATCCTTCGTTTCCTGGCATTTTCCTGTTTGATTTTGTACTCTTGCTCAATGATATATTTCAAAAACCGGACATGGGAAAAACTTCTCTTTTTTGCAATAGAAATATAATGATCCCAGTTGGCAAGCAAGCCTCTCATGCCAATGTATTTAAGCATTTCGGCTAATTCTTCATCCATTGTCAAGCCTTGTCATCTTTCCCGTAAGCGGATAAATCCACTTCATCGGTAAACCGGCCTTCAAGATATGCAGGCCTGTTTGTAAAGTCATGATTCACTTCAGGTAAGGGCAGATCATAGCTTGCGTCTCTCATGAGCAGTCTGATAATATTCTCGATGGTGTCCACGTTGTTCACCCTGTATTTCAATGCCCGCTTGATGGCTTTTACAAACAGAGGCAAGGCCGTTTTTTTATGCAGGCCGTACAACTGACGGACAAACCTGTGTCTTGATTTGCCATTCATGGTAAGGCCAAAATCCAGATAGGCATCCACTTCAGGTGCTACGGACCTTAAAATCTTTTCCTCTCCCGCAGTGGGTTTTTTCCGGTTCTTTGGTTGGTATCTTGACCTTGGCTCTCCCTCTGGACTAAATTTTTCGTTCTTAACGCCATCCGGAGGTAATTCATATTCCGCAAGCTTCTTTCTTTTATGATAAATCTCCACATGGTCGCAAAACTGCAGTACCTTTACATCAAAACGTGATGTCCCTGGCACCCAGTAGAAATTCCCGTCAATGGACGCATATCCGTACTGATCAGTGCCCCTTCCATAGGCAAGATAAGGGGGCGTGACATATGGAGGCAATTTCCTGAGAAAAGATTGTTCAAACTCAAACGCCTTTGCCGGGATCAGTTTGGTTTTACTCACCGGTCTGTTGGCCATTCTGATCGTTGCCCAATCAAAAGCCTGCCTGTTCATGTCTTCCAGGTTTTCAAAAGTGCGGCCCGGGAAAAAATTGGTCTCTACTGTATAAAAACTGCGTTCATTGCCCGCTTTTCTGTTGGCGTGGTTTATTTCATGACAGATAAATTTAAATCCGTATTGTCCGGCAAAATGTTTCATCTCCGGTGTGATGACGGCATTTCTGCCGGTTCCCCGAAGACGTGCCAGGTTGGTATTATCAATGATACAGTCAGGGGCGGCATATCCCCAGAAGGTCAACGCTTCATGTATAAAACACTTCATGGCAAAACGGTTAAAAGAACGGTAAAACTTCAAATATCGCAGCTTTGAGTATCTCATATAGATAATGCTGCCGATGACCTTGACCCGGGTTGTTCCAAATTTCACATTATAGGGACTTGTATCATGTTGCATTTCAGCTCCAGGAACGTCAGGCTTTTGATCACAGCGTTGATTTTTCGATTGTCCCAGTCCAAGTTTGCGTATATTTCTTGTCAAAGTGGAATACCCGATTTTTATTCCTTCCTCTTCAAGCATCTCATGTATTCTCTGAGAGTAGCCTTCACATTTTGTGTGAAGCCGCCGAAGAAGTTAAGGATCAATATCTATTTTGTCTTTTCTCGTAAGTTCCGGCATTTCACCTTTCTGGGCAATAATGGCCGTCACCGTGTTGATACTGATGCTCAGCTGACGAGAAATTTCTCGCAGTCCCATGCCTTCTGTATAAAGAAAGTAGACGGCTTTACGCTTATCCGGTTTGATCATGAAATTGCCGTATCGCTTGGGTAAAAGGATTTAATTGCCTGATGATACCTCCTGACAAAAGGTTTGCCTGGGCGTAAAAAGTATTGGTTTTGAACCTTTTGTCATTACATTTGAAGGTAAGCCGTTGCATATATTTTTGCGTTACCTCAAGATCCCTGAGCATCTTCCGCTCTATCTCGGTGCAATCGCCTGCATCTGAAAATGTCTCCTTCAGGCGGCTTAAGCCCCAGGAAATATTGCCGTTTCTAATTTGACTTCGTAATTCATCCGTTCCTTTGAAATAACCATGGGCTAAAATCTCTATGTCTCGAATGCTCAAATTTTTCCCGGCAACCGAACTGACAAATAGGTCCACCTCTTTTTTATTGATGCCGTTCATACGTATGAACGGACGAAGGGTATACATATATGCGTAAACAGGAAATTGGCCGCTAAATATTTTGTTGGTTACACACGGGCTCATCTGCCCGATTATACCAACCCGCATGCCTACCCAGCCTTTGCTTTTGTCAATAAGTCCGGCAATCTCGGAAACCGACATCTTGTGAACGCTTTTCAGTTCATCAATGAATTTGGCCTGTTCCAGAATACTGAGACTTTTTGCATTTGCCATGCGAATAAGCTCTATAATTCCAAAAGCTTCATCACTGCCCAGTGAACAATAAGGCACAATGGCGATCCCCAGCTTCTTGGCGCATCTATAGCGTTTGAAGCCATCGAGCAATATCCGTGACTCCTTTGCATTTATCCCATAAAGAGGATCAACGATCCCTTTTTCCAAAATCGATAACAAAAGGGCCTTCTCACTACCGGCAGACTTCATCCGACAGCCTTCATACCGCAAATCAAAACTGGATATCTCTACTTGCTCGGCCATCACAGTTCCTTATGGTGGACTTTTATGATGATATGCGCCAGCGTAATAATCTTTTTTCCTTTTGTCGATGCTGTGTTGTCTCAAAATCTTATTTATCAACCCCATGACTTCCCTCAGACTAACAAATCGTCCCTGGATCAGACTCGTTACCATCTGAATGTGTGACACCGTTGTTTGATCAACTTCAGTTTCAGGACTGTCGGTGGACTTTTTATTCGGATCCGATTCAGGCATGCGGCCATTGCGCCGGGCGTTCAAATACCTTTTCTTTGTCTTGCCCGCTTTGCTGCGATAATATTCTACGCTTCTTTTTGTTGAATTTTTCTTCCGGTGAGCCTGCCGGCAACCAAAAGGACACCTAAGATCGCTACGACCTGCATTGCGGGGGTGGGTGAAAAATAAAATGTGGCAGTGCCTGCATCGGGTCAGGCATTTTCGTAAATGGGGCTTTTCCTTGAGTACCGAACGTAACACCCAGTAATAGCGCGCAACAATACCTCGAACCTCTTTCTTTCGGTACCAGTCAGAAATGAATTGAAAAAAAGGCTGAATCTGTATTATAAAAAAACCAAATGCTCGCTTATGTCACTGATGTATGTGGGCATCCCTCGTTGTTCCTTCCTTTTTTATTTTCCGATAAAAATTAAGGTACAACGGGGGTTCTTTTTCTGTAAAGCGGAAATTAATTCTAAAAGGCGGGAAATTACAAAAATGAAGTGTATCAGTTTAGCTGAGCGCTATAGTTTACAGCTTTTTCATCAGGAAAAAACGACGCGACGTCAGGACTGAGTAAAACGAGACTCGTACCTGACTTGTAGTCATCGTAATACTTGCCGCGAATGCCATGCCCAAAATCATCCCGATTATATTCAGGGCGTAATTCATCAGAATTAACCTTCTTCATAGATCTGCTTTTATCCCATTCAAATTCCACGCGTTTATTTCCATTTACTTGTTTTCATAAGCCTAATGAACACAATATTATCCATTATCCTGTAAGATGTAAAAGCTTAATCTACCCGTATAGCATATCAGAACGAATCGTGCCTAATAATTTAAAATATTATATCATTTTAATAGCTTGTCATGGTCAAACCCCTATTTTTATTTTTTCTTTGAAATGATGGCGTACCTGCTGGTTACACCGATTATTTTTTTCTTTTGCATGGCGGATACTACATT
>CAZKDT010000162.1:0-6855 GCA_964551515.1 uncultured Desulfobacteraceae bacterium
TCTCTCTCCGGGCCGTAGGCCCTATTGGCCGGAGGCTGGGCCAGGTCAAAGTTCAATTGCTCTGCCCGTATAAATCAACCGGAGTATTGGAGTGTTGATTTTAAAAAAAGAGCTTTATAATTTCAGATTTTTTCCAGGGATCTGTTTTCTGAAAGCGATGAAAAAAAAGGTTCTTCCATTACTCCACCACTCCAACACTCCAGTACTACGTAAATAGTTAAATGCCGGCAAACTAAATCCCCTCTGGGGCGGCGCCTGGACCCGGATCTTTATTTCTTGTTATTGACATGGGTGTTCAAGCAGGATAAAATATTTTATATAATTAATAATATTCCGTTTTCGTTCAGACATAAATTAAGTGTCACGAAACAAAAAAGGTCTTGAAGTACTTGAGAAATATTTGTAAAATAAATTTTTAATTTCATATTGGATTTGTTTGCCACATTACCTTTTACATTTTATTACCCGTTGGCTCCATAATTTATTGAGAACTTACAATCTTAGCAAACAACAGTCTTGATTTACACCAGATTCGAGACATTTAATTACTGGTTGAGAACCATGACTACAGATGATAAAAGACAACATCTAAGAATCAACGCCCTTAATCTCATATCATATAGTTGTATCGATGAAACCGGCCAGACTGTGGCCCAGGGAATGGGGAGGACTTTGAATGTATGTGAAGGAGGAATTCTTCTTGAAACACACGTTCTAATCGACCCGAAACATACTTTGGATCTGGCAATAGGTCTGAAGGACGATATTGTCAATATCAAAGGGAGGGTTGTTTATTCCAAGTTGGATGAAGAAGAAAGATTTAAATACGGAATTGAATTAATTAAAAAAACCGAATCGGCGCTTGAAATTTTAAAAAGATATATTGAAGCGTTCAGAGAACATCAATGAAGATCGGCTTTTCATCCGAGGGATAAAGACACATGGCGCAAACAGTAATCAAAACCGATTTTAAAACTTTAAATCTAGCAAAAAGGGGAAAAGTAAGGGATATATACGATCTTGGTGACAAACTTTTAATGGTTGCCACCGATCGAATTTCTGCGTTTGACGTTATCATGCCCGATCCCATCCCGGGAAAAGGAAAAATATTGACTCAAATTTCCCTTTTCTGGTTTGAAATAATGGAACCTCTTTTGCCACATCATGTGATTTCTTCTAACGTTGATGACTTTCCTGAGATCTGCAAACCTTATACCGAAATCATGCGTGACCGAAGCATGCTGGTTAAAAAAGCGAAACCGCTTCCCATTGAATGTGTCGTCAGGGGGTATATATCCGGATCAGGCTGGAAAGATTACCAGACAAACGGAAGCATCTGCGGAATAAAACTGCCTCAAGGTCTGAAAGAATCCGATAAATTTCCTGAACCTATATTTACACCTTCAACCAAGGAAGAGATTGGTCTTCATGATGTCAACATCAATTTCGATAGGGTTATAAATAAAATTGGGAAAACCCTTGCAGACAAGGTCAGAAAACTCAGTCTTGCAATTTACAGAAAGGGCGCCGATTTGGCTTATGAAAAAAACATAATTATTGCTGATACAAAATTTGAATTCGGCCTCTTTGAAAACAACCTCATTCTTATTGATGAAGTTCTGACCCCGGATTCATCAAGATTCTGGCCCAGAGAATCATACAAACCGGATGGCGCACAAAAGAGTTTTGACAAGCAATATCTCAGAGACTACCTGATTTCCATAAACTGGAACAAAAAGCCACCGGGACCTTCGCTTCCCGAAACTATTATCACTAATACACGCAGTAAATACCTGGAAGCTTTAAATCAGCTTACCGACACAAGTTATGCGCTTTAAACAAAAGATCGCAAAGCTTTCTTTGATCGATTCCAAGGACCACTCCTTTCGTATTACAACCCAAATAAACGTCGACCATTTGATGAATTCTATTGATTATGCGGGGATGTTAAACCTTCCTTTACTAATAGAAGAAAAAACAGGATATAAAATTGTGTGCGGTTATCGCAGAATTGAAGCCTGCCGACGACTTAACTGGGCTGAAGTGGAAGTTAGGATTCTCGAATCTGACACAAAAAAACTTGAATGTATAACGTATGCTATTATGGATAACTCTCTTCAAAGGCATCTTAACCTGATCGAACAATCAAGATCCATTAACCTCCTTTACCCATTTATCAAAGATTTTAGTATCCTGGGCAAAGAACTTTCGATCATGGGTTTACCTGGCAATCCATCAATTATAAAAAAAATTAAAGAACTTTGTCATCTTTCCGGATCAGTTCAACGCGGCATTCTTTCAAATACTCTTTCTCTGACTATGGCTTTGGAACTCGGAAGGCTGGAACGGGGCGCCGGAGATGGTTTTGCAAAACTTTTTGAAACACTTAAATTAAGCCTTAATAAGCAAAGGGAAATATTAACCCTGGTAAAAGAGATTTCCCTTCGCGAAGATATTTCTATGCTGAAAGTGATAGAAAATGATATGTTGCAAAAGATCTTAACTAATGAAAACCTGGATAGAAATCAAAAGATCCGCAAGATAAGAATCTATTTAAAACAGCGGCGTTTTCCCGTTATAACAGCCGCTGAAAAAGAGTTTGAAAACCACTTAAAAAAACTTAAGCTCGGAAGCGGAACAAAACTTATTCCTCCGGATAATTTCGAAGGTACCACCTATATTCTGAAATTATTCTTTAAAAATTTAATTGAACTCAAAGATCGTCAAGCAAGCATTGATGCGCTTATCAAGAACTCCTCCCTTAGAAAAATTCTCGACAGGTCAAGTTGACATCTCGGGAATTCTACAATAACCCAACTTCCCATTTTCTCTCTGAACCGCAGAGTTTCCGAGCCGGAGGCCAATTGTGAGCAAAGCGTAAGCTCTCAATAAATTATGGAAGCTCAATATCACCATTTGATATACCAGAACTTATTAAGATGTTACAGTAAAGCGAACTAACATGATTCAATCTTTTTGAAAATTTATTTTCCATATATAGTTTCCTACTTGTTTAAAACCACAATATATTGTAAAAACATCCTCAATAGCGCTATTTTAGTAAAAATATCGGTCAATTTTTTAAAAAAAGACAAGTTTAAACATTTACAGTATATTCAATTGATTGTGCTACTTATTTTCACAGATCCCAAAAAACTAACCCTCGAAATGAAAAAAAATGGATGAATTTGCTTGACTAAATAAAAAGCACCATTTATATAATACTTAATTAAATAAATATGGTTCAGTCAATATGGGAATAAAAGAAAGGAAAGAAAGAGAAAAAGAAAGAAGAAGGCAACAGATAATGGTTGCTGCAAAACGGGTTTTTTCTATAAAAAATTTTAATAGGGCGACCATGGAAGATATTGCCAGAGAAGCGGAACTCAGCCCCGGCACTATTTATCTTTATTTCAAGAACAAAGAAGAGTTGTTTGCCTCTCTTTCCCTAAGAACTCTACATTATATGAGTATCCGGTTGGAGCAGGTGAATAACGAAAACTTTCAACAGCCCGAAGAAAAAATAAAAGCGTTGAAGCAGGCCCTGTATGAAGTTTACGAATTTGATCCCATTGTTCTTATTAACATGTTCCATCTTCAGTCAAGTGAAACCCTAAAAAATTTATCTCCCCATCTACTTTCAGAGATTAAAGACCTGTCCCGAAGTTCATTCCGTTCCATGGCCAAAATATTTGAGGAAGGAATAAAAAAAGGAGATTTTACGGACAGACATCCGGTGGCGCTGGCTGACATTGTTTGGGCGCTGTTCTCGGGGGTTGTTCTGTGGGAGGAAAGTAAACGGTTGATCGACAGCCGAAAGGACTTCTTGAAATCGACCCTTGAAATTGCATTTGAAATTTTTAGCCGAGGCATAAGAATATCCCCCGGCCTTATAAATCCCGAGCAGACACTAAAAGATTTTGTTTATAATGACTAAGTTGCAATAGAATGCAGCTTTTTTTAACCCTTAGGAGGAAAGGGGGTGATTGGAAAGAACTACCGTGGAAGAAAGGTGAGGAATTTTATCTTAAACCTTTGCCTCAGTCTTGATTTCTGCCCAGGCATTACGAGAGTTTCGAGTTGCCCTTGTGCCAAATAGGGGACAAGAGCAGGTCAAACCCTTAAGGTGATGATACCTGTAAAACTGGGAACGAAAAGTATGCTGGGTGCAACAATCTTAAGGAGGTATTAATATGGCTACAGACAAAACTCCAGGCCGGGCTTGGAGTGTGGTGTTTGCGGGAACAACCATCAATTTATGCTTGGGTGTTTTATACGCCTGGAGTGTGTGGAAAGTCAGGCTCGTGGATCCTGAATTCATGGCTCTTCCATTTAATGCGGGATGGCAAGTGCTTAACCATGCCCAGGCATCAACCCCTGTTACCCTTTGTATGTTAATTTTCGGCTTGTTAATGATTCCGGGAGGAAGGTTACAGGATACAAAAGGTCCGACAATCGCCGCCAGTGTTGGGGGTATTGCTATCGGAATCGGCCTGATTATTGCCGGCGCTATGAAAAGCTATACCGGTCTGATTATCGGCTACGGTATCGGCGGCGGTATCGGCATGGGCATCGGGTACGCTGCGCCTACACCGGCTGCGCTCAAATGGTTCGGTCCCCATAAACGTGGGCTTGTTGCCGGTTTGGTGGTCTCCGGATATGGCGGTGCTGCGCTCTATGTTTCACCATTGGCAAAATGGATTATCGATAGCTGGGGCGTTTCCGCAAGTTTCTATTTCCTTGGTATTGCCTATCTGATCGTCATCTGTGCTGCGGCTCAGGTACTGGCTTGGCCTCCGGAGGGTTATGTTCCGGAAGCTGCGCCGGTAAAAGCAGGTGATGAAGGCAAGGCAATAATAGTCCCCAGGGATTGGACCGCTGGTGAAATGACAAAAACCTGGCAGTTTTACGCCCTGGTGCTGATGTTTATTCTCAATACCCAGTCCGGTATTCTGATCATCACCAATGCCGCCGGTTTGGCCAAAAAAACCGCGGCCGGACTTGTGGCAGGATGGGTGCTGGCATCCTTCGGCGGGTTGGTTAATGCCGCCGGCCGGATTGGAACCGGTAAGTATTCGGATATCATAGGCAGAAACAATGCTTATATGTTGAATTGTGCCGTATCCGCTGTTGCCATGATCTGTATCCCTTATGCCATTGCTACTAAGAGTATCGGCCTTCTGTTCTTGTTGGCCGGTATCGGGTATTGGCAGTACGGCGGTGGTCTGGCTCTGATGCCGTCTTATACCGCCGACTTTTATGGGCCCAAGAACCTGGGGTTCAACTACGGTCTGGTGTTCATCGGCTGGGCGCTGGGTGCGTTCATGCCAAGATTGGCCGGTGTTATCAGAGACGCCACAGGAAGTTTCAACATCGCGTTCTACCTGTCGGCATCATTTCTGATTGTGGCTATTATTCTAGGGTTTATCACCAAGAGACCAAAACATGCCGATATGGTTGGAGAGGCATAATAGCTGGTAAACTTGATTACCGGTAAACATTGACGACAAGAGGCGGATAGGAGTTCCTTTCCGCCTCTTTTTTTTTAATGCCGTTTAAAATATTATTTCATTAAGGTTGACAATAAAGTTTATCTTTGAAATGAATGATTGTTTTGATATTCACAAGAATGAGAGCTTTATGAGACCTTTGAAAAGATACCCAACGGAAGCTTATGCCTTATTTGTTCGATTTTTCTAATATTTTAATTGATAATTATCTTGCTTTTTGTCTGGGCATTCTTTTTGCGATTACCATAAATGCCGAGTCTCAGGCGTTTGTTGCGCAATTTTTAGGCGATATGCGCGAGGAAGACAAAAACCGATTTCATTTTAACGCATTACGCCATCTTGACCTGGCGGGAACGGTTTCATTTTTTATTTCCGGCTTTGGCTGGCCTAGAAGTGTTGATATCGATCCGAGTAAATTCGCACGGCCCAGGTTGCATACCGTCATCATAAGATTTGCCGGACCCTTGTCAAACTTTCTCCTTGCCAGCATCATCTCCAGCATCAGTTTAGTTATCGAGCAATTTTCGATTCAGGCTAATATGTTACAGATTGTTGTGGGAATTAATCTCATGGTGGCCGTGGCAAATCTATTGCCGATTCCGCCACTGGCGGCTGCAAGTATTGTGGATGTTTTTATTGATACAAAGAATAAAACTTTTAAAAAAATATTTTGGCAGATAGGTCCCTATGTGCTGGTATTATTATTGATTGCGGATCGGATAAACCACAACATTATTTTAAATCGTTTCGTAATGCCGATAGTCATCCCCCTGTACAAATTTTTCACCAAATCCTTTACGTTTGGCGGATAGGGGGCGTCTTGCAAAGATCTCATGGTTTGAAATTGATGGGTTTCAAAGTTCCAAATTGTCGCTAAATTTTAAAAGCTCTTTAAAATGTTTTCTCAGCCACTTGGCGACCATTTCCCGAATAAAGGCGCGTCCGATAAGAGGGATAATAATCAATCCAAGATAAAAATAGTCTGACAACCTGAAATACGTGAAGACCACGATTAGACTAATCATAATTAATGCTGCCACCACGTTGGTGGATAGGTTGATGAGTTCCCGGAGTTGTTTGGTTATATACTCCTGAAATTCAGTTTCTTCCACTAATAAATTTTTTCCTTTTCTTGTAATTCTCAGGATCATGTTTTCTTTGGGCTCCTGTTTTAAGTGGGTGGCATCAATACAAAGTTTTTTAAAAAAATGTATTATTAAAAAAAAAAATGTGTGTCAAACTAAAAGCATATCAGCATACTTACTGTGATGTCGAGAAATTAGTTTCTCAATGTGTAAGTTCTCAATAAATTATGGATTCGGCTCAATATCACCATTTGATACAC
>CAZKDT010000163.1:0-6841 GCA_964551515.1 uncultured Desulfobacteraceae bacterium
ATACTTTGCCCTGTGCCACGCAAATCCGCTGTTAATTCTCTTGTGGCCGTACTACTGCGCATCGCGGCGTGATACTTTTATGGGAAACTTCAGTTATAAAAACAATTTGATTATTTGTTGTTCAATAAATGTGAAATAAATTACATAAACACAATAATTACTATATGTAGTTGTATATTTATGCTTGACATACAAAATATAGTCTGTTACATGTTTAACTCAAAAAAGAAATTATTATAAGAAAAGTCGCTTTTTTAATTTTTTGTGAGAGTTTCAAATTTTAGGTGTTAAGTTTTAGCTATTTGTTAAAACAGATAACTTTGGCTACCTTAAACGTGATGAATTCGACTTTTTACGAATTCGTCAACGCAAAAGGCGTGTTTGGATAATGGAAAACGATCAAAAATTTTCTCTATTGATTGATGAAGGCACAGAAACCGAATACCCAAAAGAAGAAAAAAAGGTCCAAAAAAAACATCTGATTAATAAACTGAATTATATTAATTTTCAAGATGGTACAATCCTTATAAATTTTAAGCATGCCAAGTACGACCAGATTATTTCCCTTAAAGCAAAACCGCTCCCCTGTCTTGGAAACGAATTAGAATGTGCCTGGGCAGAAACCGACAAACTTCTTAAACAGTTATCGTTTTATAAATTCAAGGATATACTAGTTCCTTGTAATAAAGAAATATTCTTGATCAAACTTGATGAAATCATCATAAATAAGAAGGGGGTCAGTTTCATTCTTCCTGAAACCTGTTCTCAAATAAATTCCCGGAAACTGAGAAGGTTTTCATGTAAAGGAATAAAGGCTCAGTTGATTCAACACAGCGCCCTTTTTTATGGTGATTTCATTGATTTTAACACAACTTCCTTTCGTATTAGAGTAACGGCGGTACCACCTCAGACATTTCAATGGATTAACCCGGAATCTCAGGTAAATCTGATCTTTTCCGACGCAGATGAAATGCTCTACTCAGGCGAATGCAGAATAATAAAGCAAATTTTTTGTCAGAAAACGAGAGAGTATGTTCTTGAACCTTTAGACCATCAGATTCGAAAGTTCAAACCCAAAGAATTTCGGAGTGAACGGCAGGAACTGCTCCCGTCACCAAATGTTATATTCAGGCACCCTTTTACTAAAAAAAAGATGAATATGAAGGTGATTGATTTATCCGGCTCAGGTTTTTCGGTGGAAGAGTACAACCATAATGCTGTTCTTTTCTCGGGCCTTATTATTCCTGAACTGGAAATAAACTTTGCAAACAACTTCAATATTAAATGTAAGGCCCAGGTTGTATATAGAAAAATCATGGGTGAAGAAGAGGATGGTGATTGGGCGAAATGCGGTCTGGCTTTGCTCGACATGGATATGGAAGAACACAGTAATTTTTTGGCGTTGCTCCATCAGGCAAAAAACAGGAATTCTTACATGTGCAACGTAGTAAATATGGACGACCTTTGGAATTTCTTTTTTGAATCAGGTTTTATTTATCCAAAAAAATATGTGTTTATTCAAGAAAAAAAAGATAAAATCAAAGAGACTTATAAAAAGCTCTATACACAGAATCCCAAGATAGCCAGGCATTTCATATATCAAGATAAAGGTCGTATTCTCGGCCATATGGCCATGGTTCGTTTTTATGAAAATGCATGGTTGATCCATCATCATGCTGCAAGTGGTTCAGGCTTAAACAGGGCCGCAGTGTCCGTGCTGGACCAGGTCGGTCGTTTTTCGAATGCTTCCCATGGTCTCTATTCTTTACACATGGATTATCTTTTCTGCTATTTCAGGCCCGAAAACAAGTTTCCAAACCGTGTCTTTGGCGGGGTCGCAAGAGATATTAAGGATCCAAAAGCTTCCTCTCTAGATACGTTTGCCTATTTTCATTATCAGAAAGCATATAATGGTGAATTGCATATTTCTGAACCGTGGAGAATCATTAAAACCGAAAACGAGGATTTAATTGAACTTGAGAAATTTTATGAGCATAAGTCAGGAGGCCTTGTGCTGGATGTACTGGACATAAAGTCCGGTTTGGATGGCTGTGATGATCTCTCAAAAGAATACCAACAGTTTGGCTTTAAGAGGGAAAAACATATATTCTCATTGAAAAACGGCATCGATCTCAAGGCGGTTTTCCTGGTAAATATCTCAGATATAGGCTTAAACATGTCAGACCTCACCAACTGCATCAAGGTTTTTGTCCTGGATTCGAACGGGTTGTCAAAGGATATTCTATATTTGACGATTTCTTCCCTTTCCGTAAAATTTGAGCAGCATGAAATGCCGGTACTTATTTATCCTGTAAGCTTTGCCGAAACTCAATCTGTACCGTATGAGAAATTATATCAAATGTGGGTTTTAAATACGCAGTACGGGGATCAATATTTCAGGTGTCTTAAAGGCCTATTCAGAAATATCAGTTCTTAAAGGGTATCTTAAAGGCCTAACTTTTATGAGGTTATCAATTTTATTTTGCCCTGAAAAACCTGGTCCTTGGGCCGGAATTCTTTACGAGCTGCTATGGTTAGATAAAATTATATATCAAATTGCGGGCTTGCATCCTCTGCAGCATATTACCGGAGTATAGGTAAACCTTCTTGGATCGGAAAAAAAACGATTACATTCTTCAAAAAATTCCTCATACCCTCCTTTGTATTCTAAAAATTGATATCCCGATTGTTTTACTGCAACTTCAAGCTTTTTCGTCCAGTTAAAGGAATCAATCTCATTCAACTCTCCAAAAATCAGGTGATGCGGGGACAGACTTGCATCGATTTCCTTATAGTCAAGGTCATAAAGAAAAGAATAGAGTTTTATCCCGACATAGGGATCAAAGTCCGCAGTCGTTTCAAGGGCTTTCATTATTCCGTGAAGTGTTCTATTGAGCCTATCGGAAAGGCCGAAATGGTTCAGGCAGTTATAATCCAGATCGATCAGGCAGAGAATCCCTCCGGGTTTCAGAATTCGTGATATGTTCTTAACGATATCAAAGCTTTTGGATCGATGGTATTCGAGAACAAAACGGACCCAAATAAAATCGAACATTCCCAGATCATCCAAAGGCTCGCGTATATCCCTACATATGTATTCTATTCCTTTTTTATTGTAATGTTTTTTTGCGTATTCAATTCGATGTTCAGCAAAATCAACTCCAAAGACTGTACCATGCGGTTGAACCAGTTTGTGGAGGTAGAAAGATGTTTTACCGGAACCATACCCTAAATCGGCGACGCTCATGCCCGGCTTTATTCCGGCCCAACGGGCCTGCTTCATGACAATTTTACCGTCTGTTTTCAAATCAAGACGAAGCGTTTCTTCATCACTTTCCATTATATATACGGCTTTAGTCATGGCTTAAAATTCTAATTTTACTTGTCCAATTCAGCTTTTATAATTCGTCCCATTTTTTCTAATAGATATGGCTTTTTTACATAAGATGTTACGCCCAATTTTTGAGCTTCTTTAACACGTTCTGTTTCAGAATAACCGCTTGTTATGATAGCTTTCTGCCGGGGACGTATTTCAAGAATTTTTTTGTATGTATCAAGCCCATCCATACCGGACTCCATAATCATATCCAAAAGCGCCAGGTCTATTAAATTATTCTTTATGTAATCGACAGCTTCTTCACCGCTCGAAACAGATATAACAGAATACCCCAATTTTGTTAACATTTCACATGCAATATTCCTCTGGTCTTCCATATCATCCACAACCAAAATAGATTCTCCTTTTCCCATGATATCCTGAATGGAAAATACGGATATGTCACTGGGTAGTTCTTGTCTCACCACCGGGAAAAAAAGTGTGAATGTGGTTCCTTTTCCTTCAGAACTTTTTAAATCGATATACCCTTTATGGTCTTTTACAGTTCCCCAAACAACGGCCATGCCCAGTCCTGTCCCGCTTTTTCCCATTTCCTTTTTTGTATAAAAAGGCTCAAATATCCTTTCTATATTTTGAGATGGGATGCCGATGCCCGTATCACTGACACTTATCGTAACATAATTCCCCCGTTTGACTTTCTCGTAAACAACTAGGGGTTTGTCAACATATCGGTTTTTTGTAGATATAATTATTTCTCCTGCATTGGGAATTGCCTCAGCAGCATTTGTGACTAAATTCATAATGGTCTTAGATAGATGAACCGGTGAGCCCGCGATGTTCAACAGGTTTGTTTCCAGATCGCTTTTAATAAGAACATTAGGATGGTATGTTTTCAAATTCTCATGCTCAGCGCTATTTAAATATTCGGATATAATAGAATTCAAATTAACAACTTTTGTATTAACAACGCCTCTTCTTGCCAGAGTCAACAAATCCTGCACAATAGTGGCAGCTTTTTCTCCTGCTTTTTGAATGGCTAAAATATGCTTCCTTTGAGGACTGTCAAGCGGAATATCCATTAATAACAGTTCAGGGTAATTTATAATAGCTGACAGGATATTATTTAGATCGTGAGCAACACCACCGGCAAGAGTTCCAATGGCTTCCATTTTTTGTGCCAGTCGTAGCCTGGATTCCAAATTTCTTTTTTCTTGTTCCGTATGTTTGAGTTCTGTAATATCAGTTCCAATATAAAGAATCTCTATAAAATATTCTTCGCTGTCGAATATAGGCTTGTAAGTCCAGGCAATCCAAGCCTTTTTGCCGTTTCTAAGCTTATTTTCATTTTCGGTAATAATTGGATGGTCGGGATTTTGCTTTAGAAGCTTTATCAGTTTTTCAAAATGATTTTTTTCTGATTTCGTATCAGAAAAAATAGTGTCTATTACACATTTTCCGACTATTTCACTTTCAACATAGCCAAAAAATTTCTGGGCGAACTCGTTAAAAAAAGTGATGTTTCCTTCAATATCGCTTCGCATAATAATGCTGTTCGCATTCTCGACCAGATCACGGTACTTTTTTTCACTCTCCTCAACTTGCTGAAATGACTGGGCATTATTAATGCTGACGGCGGTCTGTGAGGCAATGCCCATTAAAAGATTCATGTCGCTATTGGTAAGAGGTCTTTTTGATTTAACATTATCTACGGCGAGTATGCCCAGAGATTCATTTTCATAGACAATGGGCACACAAATCAGTGATTGCACCTCCATTGCTTTAGCAAATTTGAGACTTCTTTTAGACAGTTTTTTTTCAATTTCAGCGATATCATTAATTAAAAACGATTTTTGATCTTTAAAAGATACCACGAACACCCCTTTAGATTCAGGGTTATCAAGGTGAAATTCGGTTTGTTGTAAAAGTTTCTCTATTTCCTTATTATACCCGTATCCGGCGGTATAAAAAAGGCGGGTTTTATCGCTATTGGCAAGCATGATCATACCTCGGTCAAAGTCGATGTGCATTTCCATAATGCGAACGACAGTATTGAGGAGACTATCAATATTTAAAATCGAAGCGGTGGCTTGACCGATTTCTTGAATCAGCAATGCAGTGTTGTGGCGAATCTTCATTTCATTCAATAGATCTTTGGCTGTGTCCCCCTGGTTTTTTATGGTTTCGGACAGCTCTTTTTTTTCAAGTCGGGCGGAATAAAGTGAAACGGCCATAATTATAACCGAACAAATCAAGCCAACCATACTCCACGTCATGAGCGGCAAGATGAAAAAGAGGACCAGAGAGATAACGATACTGATCAGTAGAGAATAATTGCGCATCTGCCTCCAGATCCCAGAACCCGTTTTTTCCCACGTAATAATGTAACGACAAGCATCATCTCCATTGTGGAAGCAAAAAGGATGTTCAACATTGGCAGGTCTGTCGGTGAACAATTTCGCCAGTGATTCAAAAATGCCTATACGGTTCTCACATTGATAAGGTTTTTCATTTACGCCTTTTTTTGGAGTGGAGACAATTTCAACTTTATCCGGCCCAAGTCTGTTTACTTTGATAGTAGCGCCTCGGCTCAGGATAGGATAAAGTTTTTCCATTAATAAATAGACGGAAGTCGGTTTTATAAATCCCAGTATATGTTGTTTTGCAGGACCCATCCCTTCGTGTGATGTTGTATAGCGACCGGCTTCTTTGGCAATATTAGGATTGCCGGTTTTTTCAACCAAAGCTTCCTGGAAACGGTCCGCCTGATACTGGCTGAACCAGTGAGCCGGGTCTTCAACCTCATATTTGGCCATTTCCGCATATTCTAAAACTGAATCGATATCCACGTCAGGATAACTCTTCTTGATGTATTCCAAATATGTCTTTGTAATTTTACTGTTGTATAGAGATTGTCTATCAGTCATTTGCCAGATTCTTGTTTTATTTTAAAAAATCATGTATCCATGATAATTTCTATACAGTCATACTATTTTTTTAAAATAAATTGTGCACGTAGTTTTTCTCTATTTACCACCTTGGGACACCGATGGACTCCGTCAAGCTAATAGGCAACGTTCATGCAAAGTATCAAGTAATAGTTAATTAGAGGTAATAGGGGGTATTCTATTGAGCATTCACAATCCTTAATTGATGTTATTCATATCCTTTTTTCTCCCTGCTGTCAAGGTAATAGGGGACCCAATCAAGGTAATATGTGAACAGCAATTCTAATTTTAGAATAAGCCCACTTTTGGTTTAAGGCTTTTATTTTATCATTTCTCGGATCTATGCTATAATCCTATGAGATCCATAAATATAAAATCACCGGACGGCCGTTTTTGTTTGTGATAATAGAAAATACAGCCCTCGTTATTCAGCTTGAAAAAATAATCGTGACTCCTTAACTTTTGGGAATTGCATGAAAATTGGACACTGGCCCTCAGGTTTCAGGTGTCGGGTGGCAGGTGTCAGTAGTGAAAAAGCGAGAGCCAGCCTGAAACCTAT
>CAZKDT010000164.1:0-351 GCA_964551515.1 uncultured Desulfobacteraceae bacterium
GGACAATCTTTTTCCCCTGGCCGAAGTCGTTACCCCCAATATTTATGAAGCCGAAGCACTCATCGGCAAAAAAATCAACACTGTAGATGAAATGAAAAACGCTGCACAGGAGATCTTAAATCTGGGAACAAAAAAAGTGGTGGTCAAAGGGGGGCACTTGAAAGAAGATCGGGCCACGGATGTCCTTTATGATGGAAAAGAATATAAAGAACTACATAGTCATCGGGTGAAAACGAAAAATACTCATGGTACCGGCTGCACTTTTTCTTCGGCCATAGCGGCCAATATTGCACTCGGAAAAAAGTTCTTCCAAGCCGTATCACTTGCCAAGGAATATATTACCGGTGCTAT
>CAZKDT010000164.1:361-6821 GCA_964551515.1 uncultured Desulfobacteraceae bacterium
AAATCAGGGATAAGTTAGAAATGGAAGGAAATGCATCAATTTAAGAAATAAAACCGAACTTTTTTTTTAATCTCTTTTTGACCACGGACGGCACCATACCTGTGATGTCACCGCCGAACCGTGCCGCTTTCTTCCTTTTTTAGTACCCCAACCCATAAAGACACCAAGGATTTTATTTTGTTATTCTTTCTTAGTGTCTTGGTGCCTTGGTGGCGAAAAGAAAAAAGTTTCGCCTCAGAATTTGCGCGTCTTGAATTTGGATATTTTTACGAGACTGACAAAAAAAATTCTTCTATACCAAATAATTTAAGAATGAAACAAGTGTTTGTCCGTACCTTCTCTGATCTGCAATTTCAAACATCAAAATATCGTTCGGGATTGGCTCTAAAGAAGAATGCTCAACAACAATGCAGGCTCCTTTTTTCAGAGATCTCGTATGCTCAAGGTTAAATAATGCCGGTTTTATCATGCTTTTGTTGTAAGGAGGATCCAAAAAAACAAGATCAAAGGCCATGCTTGCCGATTTTAAACAGTTTAAATTCTTTTTTATGTCCCATCTAATGATGTTAGCATTTTTATCAAAAGAACACGATTTGATGTTACGCTTTATTACAGATAACGCGCCCTGGTTATTATCTACAAATACTGCAGATTCAGATCCCCGGCTCAACGCCTCGATACCCAGGGCTCCGGTCCCTGCAAACAGGTCAAGAACAATCGCTTCAAGAACTCGACAGGAAAGGATGTTAAAGATCGCTTCGCGCAGTTGATCGGAGGTCGGTCTTATGGTGGAACCTTGAACCGAATACAGCTTTTTACCTTTCAATCTGCCGCTGATAATCCTCAATCCCATACCTTTCAAGAATAATTTAACCCCCAACAAAATAGCTTTAAGAAACGTTCAGGCTATTGAGCTTTTCATGCAAGTAACTCAGCTCAACCCCAATTGCTTCAGCTGTTTTATTAATATTGTTGTTATTTTCTAAAAGTTTCCTTTTAATAAATTCTCTTTCAAAAGCTTTTTTGGCATCTTTCAAAGAATGGTTTATAAAAAGTTGCGATTCAATCGGTACCATTTCGTCCGAAGCCCCCGGATTATAGGAAACAGGTATATCGAATTCATCAATAACATCTTTTCCCACCATAATGGCAAGCCGTTCAACGAGATTCTTCAGCTCTCTGACATTTCCCGGCCAGGAATAATTGCATAATATATCAATTGCTTTTCGGGTCATTTGCTTTTTTTCACTTCGATCCTGTTTTGCACATTCAGCAAAAAAGGTTTCAACCAAAAAAGGAATATCTTCACAACGGTCCCTTAAAGGCGGGACCTCTATGGGTATGACATTCAGTCGGTAGTAAATATCTTCTCTGAAATTGCCCTTTTCAATCTCCTTTTCAAGATCTTTATTACTGGATGCAATGACCCTGACATTTACACTCAATGTTCTGCTTCCACCGACCCGCTGAAACTGATTTTCTTCCAATACTCGAAGAATCTTGGACTGTGTCTTCAAGCTCATATCACCGATTTCATCCAGAAAAATAGTACCATTGTTGGCCAGCTCAAATTTCCCGATCTTTTTTGTTGCGGAGTCGAAAAGAGCCCCCTTTTCTTGGCCAAATAGCTCGCTTTCAATAAGTTCTTCCGGAATCGCGGCACAATGCACATTAACAAGCGGATAATCTGCACGGGAGCTCAACTGGTGTATGGTACGAGCAACCAGCTCCTTTCCAGTTCCGTTTTCTCCGGTAATAAGTATCCATGCCTCTGTCGGGGCTGCAACAGCGATCTGTTTTTTCAGGGCTACAATAGGAGGGCTGTTTCCGGTTATTGAGTGTTTTTCTAAAGTCTTTTTACGCAGGTATCTGTTTTCTTCTTCAAGTCTCCTGAAATTTAAGGCATTATTAATCGCCACAATTATTTTATCAATTGAAAGAGGTTTTTCGATTAAGTCGAATGCTCCAAGTTTTGTGGCTTTAACAGCGGTTTCTATTGTTCCATGTCCTGATATAATTATGACCTGAATATAAGGATTGTCCTTTTTTATCTCTTTTAATGTTTCAATACCGTCAATGCCCGGCATCCAAATATCAAGCAAAACAAGATCCGGGAACTCAGTATCAATAATCTTCAACGCTTCATACCCATTGGCAGCGGTTGAAACTTCAAAACCTTCGTCTGAAAGGAGGCCGCTTAAAGATTGGAGTATGGAAGGTTCATCATCAACAATCAAAATAGAAGGAAACATATGCTTTAACCCCTTACTCTGTAAGTTCTCAATAAATTATGGATTCGGCTCAATATCACCATTTAATACACCAGAAGTTATTGAGAAGTTACCTTACTCTTTGCTTAAACAGGAAGTTCTATAATAAATTTAGCGCCCCGCGGATGATTGTCCTGCACACGTATCATGCCGTTATGATCAGCGACAATCGCGCTTACAATCGCAAGTCCTAAACCCATGCCGGCCTTTTTTGTTGAAAAATAAGGTTCAAAAAGACGAGTCTTGTCTTCATCGGAAATGCCCACTCCATTGTCTGTAATTTCTAATCGCACGATCTTTAAAATTGGATCATGGGTTAACGTAATCAAAATACTGCCGTCATTTTTTACAGATGCAATGGCATTGTCAATAAGATTAATCATCGCCTGCTTGATCTGTTGACGATCAAGGTTAAGAAGTGGAATGTCATCTATAATGTTGAACTCAAATTTAGTATTTTGATGACCCTCTTTGTAAAGTGCCAGGGTCTCTTGAATTATTGGAGGCAAATCGCAGGGTTTTGGATTTGCTGTGGGAAACCTTGCAAAGGCTGCAAATTCGTTAACAAGATTTCGAATCAGTTCTACCTGATCAATGATTGTCTGTGTGCATTCATTAAAAACCGGTTGGTTAAGTTCCTTGGAATACTTTCGCTTAAGACGCTGGGCTGAAAGCGATATCGGGGTCAATGGATTTTTTACTTCATGTGCAATTCTGCGAGCGACTTCACGCCATGCAACCATACGCTGTGCCTTTTCAAGCTCTGTCAGATCATCAAACACTATTACGATGCCCATATGCTGACCGTAGTCGTCTTTAAGGGCATTTACATGCATAAAAAAACTCAGAGGGCTTCCATCTACGGTCAGTTTCAACGGTAACTCCACGGAACGGTTTCGTGATGTTTTAAGATTCTCCATAACCTCTTCGGCAAGATTCAGAAGCTTTTCATCTAAAAGTTTTTTATAACTTTTATTGATAATTTCATCTGACTTGAGGTTCAACATTTTTTCAGCCGACTTGTTCATCGTGGAAATGAATCCACCTGCGTCAAGAGTAATTACACCGGCAGAGACATTTTCAAGAACGATTTCCATGTACTGCCGTCTTTTTTCAATCTCAACATTCTGTTCTCGAAGCAGGCGAGCAGAAAGCTCAAGTTGATCCCTGCCAATCCGCAAATCTCTGGTCATTTTATTAAATGAACCAACAAGTCTCCCGATTTCATCGTCGGCCACAAGGCCAATACTGAAACTCAAGTCTCCTTCTGCAACTCTGTGGGTTCCTTCAGCAAGTTCCATGATCGGTATGGTAATCGTTTTCGCCAGGAAGAAGCCAAACCATACAGCACAAAACACAACCAAAAGCCCCACAATTGAAAGGGTTATATAGTAGGTAACCTGAATTGGTTTCTTAAGAAGCTTTATCTGCTGGTATTCTTCAAAACCTCTTGAAATGGATACCATATTTTCGGAAAGATCCGGGGGCATCAGTCTGGTTAACACAACAAACGCTTCTGCGTTAGTACGATTTACTCCAAAGGGAATGGTCCCAATAGTCCTGATTAACTCCCCTGCTATCATACTTTCAGAAATTGACCTGACGCCTTTTTGCGGCATTTCTCTTAAAAGATTATCAGCAGAAACAACCCCAAACGGCGTATTTTCCAATTCTGGAGAAAGAGCAAATGTAAGACGACTTGCATTGGTATCATAAAGTTCAACGGCATTAAGATTAAACTCCAACTGTACAACCTTAATGTAGCGGGAAAGTGCTTTTTCCTTTGTGGGATCCAAAAGTTTTTTTGTTTCTATCTGATATGATATTCTTTCCATAAAAAACTGACTGCTCTCTTCAGCTTGCCAATATAAACTTCGACCCACAAGCAATGAATTCTCAAGAGCCTGTTCAACAGGAACGTTAAACCAGAATTCAATGCTGTTTGTAATAAAATTGATGGAAAAGAAAAAAAGTATAAAGGTCGGTAAAAGTGAAAGCGTTATAAAAGCTACCACAAGTTTTGTTCGAAGCTTTGCGCCCATTACTTTGCGTTTTCTATCATAAAGTAACTTTACCAAATTTCTAAAGACAAGAAATATTAGCAGGATAAGCAACAGCAAATTGATGTTGATCAATATAAACATCAGAATTGTATTGGAAATGGGGATGCCTGCTCCAAAATGTATTATCCTGCTCTCGGCAAAGGTCAGCAAGGTAACCACTGCAATGATGACAAAAATAATAATGACCTCACGCTTTCTTCTGTTCCGCTCTTCTTTCGAAATATAAGATGCCGGTTTTTTATATCTTTTATTTTCCATGATGGATGATCAATCTAATATATGAAATCTATGGTATACAAATCGGTTTCAAAGTCCCATAGAGAAACAAAAAAGAGGACATAATGCAGATAAAAAGGAAGGGTTACTTTACTAAGTTCAGCCTCAGCTCTTACTTGATAATGCCCACCTTTTTCAAGCTTGCCAAGAGTGACAACTTTCAGGCTGTCAATTTCAGACATTAATTTCCGGGCTTCTGCAAAAGATTGTGTAATATGTGGTTTGCCACCATCCCACGATCGTTTCACAAAAAATTCTTCTTTCAGATTATTGTACTTGATGGTATTTGTGGTCTTTATATCAGCTATCTTTTTATCGACCCATAGATTGCGTACCTTGTAAAGGGTAATAAAGAATGAAAATGTGGCGGGAACGCCGCTTAATACAGCCTTTTTCATTTCTTCTCTAAAAGCGCCCTCAACATTAAGGTAAACAAGAAGGTCGTCCCGTGTATTTGCAACAATTATGTTTGTTAACCTGGCATCCTGGGCAAAAGATAGATTCTGGGCAAAAAAGATTATACCAAGGAGCCAGATACATATTTTTTGATTCCTTAATGAGGTCATATAAATATAATGCTCGAAATTTTAAAGATAGATGGAAATTTGTGAGCGAAATAAATTGGTTGTTTATATCAAATTTAGCCTATTGAAAAAAGAGCCTAACACAGGCAAAAATCATGTCTGTAAAAGCCTAAATTGGACGACTCACATTGATTAATAGCGGATACAGTGTTAAATGGCAAGTGATTTTGATTGATAAGAGGGTAACTTATTTACATTATTGATTGTACGGGTCTCCCATGATTCTTTTTGAGAAAAAAATTGCTTAAGAAAGGCATGGTTGAATTCATGACCGGATTTACTGATTACTACATGACCTAAAATAGGCATGCCAAGAAGTGCAAAATCCCCGATGCAGTCAAGGATTTTATGTCTTACAAATTCGTCCTTATAGCGCAGGCCGTCTTTATTAACGACATCTTTGCTATCAATTACAACTACATTATCCAGGGAAACTCCGCGGGCGAGACCGTAGCGTTTAAGATGTTCATATTCATGCAGAAAACCATACGTTCTGGCTCTGCATATTTCATGCTCAAAAACCTGGTCCGATAGATCTACGGAATAGGATTGCTTTTTGATCAGGGAATGATCGTATTCAATAGTACAGGTTATTTTGTAAGTCGAGCATGGATATAGACCAACCATTTTCCCGTCTCTTTTAAGCTCAATCGGACTTTTGACTATAAAAAAATACCTCGGCGCGGCCTGTTCCCTGATCCCTGCAGATCTTATCATGGTAGTAAATGGACCGGCGCTACCGTCCATTATCGGCATCTCATAGGTGTCAATCTCCACCAGCGCATTGTCGATTGAAAGGCCGGCAAAACTGGCCATAAGATGCTCTATGGTTGAAACAATAAAGCCTTCATACCCTATCACGGTCGCCAGACTTGTATCCACAACCATATTAAAATGGGCAGATATACCCGGGCAGTCAAGAAGGTCCGTCCTTATGAACTTGATACCATGATTGCACGGTGCAGGCTTAATCGTCAGATTTACTTTTTTCCCCGAATGAACGCCTACCCCTGAACAACTGACCGGCCGAGCTACGGTTCTTTGTTTAAAATACATGAAAATTATTAGTTTTATATAGCTAAATTTTCTAAAGTATCCACTGAATAAATAATATAATTTTGTAACATTTCAATAAATTATGGATTCGGCTCAATATCACCATTTAATAACCAAAACTTATTGAGAAGTTACCAAGCTTTATTTTAACCTGTTAATATAATTAAGAAACATCAATAGTCAAGCTGAATCTTTTATTTTAGTACCTTAT
>CAZKDT010000165.1:0-6752 GCA_964551515.1 uncultured Desulfobacteraceae bacterium
AAAATGGGATTAAAATTCCATCTGTATACACGGCGATTTTCACCACCCCAGGTGTCAGGAGTAAAAAACGAATTGGCTGACACCTGAGACCTGATTGCTGAAACCAAAAAGTCTTGGATAGCAATTAACAAACTGGTAATGCACCTCCCTTAAATTGAAGATTGACTGTTAAAAACTTAAGATTACATGGTGTCAATCTTCAATTTAAAATCATAAATTACGAGCTTCGGACAACCCATGGTTTCTTGCTAATAAAGAAGCCGTTTAATACTTGCCGTGATTTCCTCTGCTGAAGCGGGTTTGGCAATATAGTCATCCGCCTCGGTACTCATACCGTCCTGGTGCGTATAGCGGGTTGATGTCACATGGGATGCAACAGCAGTCAGCAGAACCACAGGAATGTCAACACATTTCTCATCCCCTTTTAGCTTCCTGCAGACCTCATATCCGTCCATCTCAGGCATCATGACATCCAGAACAATGGCGTCAGGCGGATTGGCATGTACTTTTTCCAACCCTTCGATGCCGTTGTAGGCGATCTCGACTTCGAAGCCCTCTTTTTCTAATTGGCCTTGGACAATAGCGCAGAAATCAGGCTCATCATCTACCACAAGTATTCTCTTTTTTTCACTCATAATGTACCTCCTTTATAATTGTCATTCGTTATTCGTCATTGCTCATATACCCTCTCACCTTCTCACCTTCTCACCTTCTTACCTTCTCACCTTATCATCTTCTATCTCTCTGCTATCTAACAGCCAACTACCGGTGAAAAATCATTCTACGCTCGGCCTGGGATATAGGCCGGATTTTTTCACAATCCCGGGAACCATTTCTTCCCATTCAATCGCCATGATATGAAATCCATGAACCCCTTGCACTTCTTTTAAGCGCTGAATCTGCTCAATACAGATTTTGATCCCTTCCTCGGGTTGTTTTTCTTTGGGCGTATCTGACATTCTTTTCACCAGCTTGTCCGGCACTTCTATGCCGGGAACCCGATTCTTCATGTATTTGGCCATGCCCGCCGATTTAAAGGGGGTCACGCCAGCCAGAATATAGACTTTGTCAAGTAATCCACGGTCACCGGCCATCTTCAACCAGAGCTCGAATTTTTCCATGTTGTATATACACTGGGTTTGTATAAACTCCACGCCGGCAGCAATTTTTTTAGCCAATCGGGGAACGCGTATCTCAAAGGGATCGGCAAAAGGATTGGCAGCGGCCCCCACAAACATCTTGGGTGGGCGCTTAATATCGTCTCCACCCAGGAACTTGCCTTGGTCCCGCATCAGCCTCACGGTTTGAATGAGCTGCATGGAGTCAATATCATGAACATTTTGACCAGTGGGGCAGTCTCCAAAGCTTTGGTGGTCTCCGGAAAGACAGAGGATATTGTGTATATCAAACGCCGCCGCTCCAAGGATATCGCTCTGTAAGGCGATTCGGTTTCGATCACGGGTCACCATCTGAAGCACCGGCTCCAACCCCATGAGTCTGAGTTGAATACAGGCGGCCAAACTGCTCATGCGGGTTACGGACGTCTGATTGTCGGTGATATTTATGGCATCCACATAATCTTTGATTAGATTTGCCTTTTCTTTAATCACTTCCATGTCAGAACCCCTTGGGGGACCGCACTCCGACGTAACCCCCAGATGACCGGCGGCTAGAATTTTTTCCAGTTTGCTTGGTGTTTTTGCTTTCATTCCTGTATGTCCTCCCTGACAACTTTTCTGGGTCCCCCGGCCCTGTCGGTGGACCAGTCTTTAATGGAGTCAATTTTTTCATAATCATCAAGTTTGTTCAGAGCCTTGAGGCGATTGATGATCAATTCCCAGGCGCAGTCAATTTCTTTATTAATTTCGCATTTGCCTTTAGCGGAACCACCGCACGGACCATTAAGAATCCGCTTCGCACAGCGGGAGACCGGACAGATTCCTCCAGTACGCGCCAAAATGCACTGTCCACAGGCCTGGCACCGTTCCGTCCACAGACCTCGTTTTTCAGTAGCCCCCAAAAAACAGGTGTCCACTCCGGGATAAATGGGGCACTCGTGGTATTTTTCAGCCATAAACTGGACGCCGACACCACAGGCAAGGGAAACCACAGCGTCATACTGATCCATGACATCACGAATCTCTTCCAGATATTCGTGATCGCACTGCCGTTCCAATGTTTCTTCATCTATTTTGACTTCTCGTCCCTGGTTTAGGAAATACATCCTGAGGGCTGAAGCCAGAACACCGACTTCTTTCTTCCCCCCTGCCTCACAAACTGTAACGCACTCGTTACAGCCAAGGATGAGGATTTTTTCATAATCTTTGACTTCCTCTATAATTTCTTCAATGGGTTTTCTGTCGGCGACAATCATAAGACCTCTCTTTCATAAAAGATCAAAATATATTAAACATCTCGAAAATCTACAGTTGATTGATATTAAAGATCATTCTTATTGTTTTCCAGTATTCCAATATTCCATTATTCCATCTTTCCCTCCGGGGCGTAGGCCCTACGGGCCGGAGGCCAATTGTGACCTGCCCGCTCGTGCCTTGCAATGGCAGGCGGGGCGAAGCAAACTAACTTGAATGCTTCATTTGTTTTATGCGGCCTTTTTCTTAGCCAATTTAATGGGGTTGGGCCCCAATTTTCGGATTCTTTCCTCCATTTCAACGGCGTACTGGGCAAAACGCGGCCCCTCGCTGGATGAAAGGTTATACATCTGTGCCCGTTCTCCCCCGATACCGATGGTATCCAGAATTTTTTGTGCCTGTTCCACCCGTTTACGGGCTCTGAGGTTGCCGCTGTTATAATGACAATCTCCTTCCATACAACCGACCGCATATACGCCGTCCGCTCCCTTTTCAAAGGCATGGAGGATATGAAGGACATCTATCTTCCCCGTGCATGGAACGAGAATGATTTTTACATTAGGCGGGTAATGCAAGCGCATGGAACCTGCCAGGTCCGCAGCCGTGTACCCTCAGAAACTGCAGCAAAATGCGATAATAACAGGCTTGAAATCTTCCTTCATAATACCTCCTTGAAACTCAAAAATTCTCTATTGGTACATTCAATCTTTCTGTTAGAGTCTTTTGGTAAATCAATCATAGTTCTACATGGCGCCTTCGAGTAACGCGTCAACCTTGCTCAGTATTTGAACGTCTTCATACCAATTCAGTTCGATGGCCTTTGCCGGGCATTCCGCGGCGCAAACTCCGCACCCATGGCATAATGCAATATCGATTTCACTCACACCGTTTTCATTGATCCTCGGGGCATGGTACGGGCACGACCGGACGCATATGAGGCATGACGCACATTGATCCGCATTTACCTGTGCGGTTACCGCCGATAATGTCAATTCCGGCTGGGATAGAAACGTCGTTGCCCGGGAAGCAGCGGCAAGCGCCTGTGAGATGGATTCTGACAAAAGTTTGGGACTGTGGGCGGTCCCACAAACAAAGACGCCTTCCGTGGCCATATCCACCGGCCTTAACTTGACATGAGCCTCCATAAAGTGGCCTTCCGCGGTACGAGCCAGTTTGACGATGGAAGCAAGTTCTTCGGTGTCTTCAGCCACCATCCCCGCGCTCAGCGCCAGAAGGTCGGCACTGACCCGGAGGCTGGACTCAAGCACATGATCCTTAAAGGTTACCATCACCCCTGCTTCAGATGATTCCGCCGTGGGCGGATCTTCGGGATCGAATCGGCAGAAGAGTACGCCCTGTTTCCTGGCTTCAGTATAGTAATCCTCCAAGAGCCCATAAGTTCTGATATCCCGGTAAAGTATAAAGACTTGGGCATCCGGCTGAAGTTTTTTAATTTGAAGGGCATTCTTGATGGCGCTCTGACAGCAAATCCTGGAGCAGTTGGGATTCTCATTGTTTCTGGATCCAACACACTGAATCATGACCACCCGGTTCAGATCTTTAGCCCCTTTTTCTTTTAAACGTTTGGAAAGATCGAGCTGGGTTACGACCCTTTGGTCCTTACCGTATAGGAATTCTTTGGGGCGGTATTCGGTGGCTCCTGTTGCCAGAACAACGACGCCATGGTCGATCTTTCTTTCATACATACCCGGTCCCACGAGAACTTCGGTGGTGAAATTTCCCTTGAATCCGGAAAATCCCACAATAAGAGAGCGGGTTAAAACCTGTATTTGGGAGTGGGCGGTCACCTTTTCAATCAGTCCTTCCAGGTAACTTTCCACATCCGCTCCCTCGATGGTGGCGGTCAGGCGGTTTGCCATTCCGCCCAGTCTTTCCTCTTTTTCAATGAGGACAACCGGGAAACCCTGATCTGCAAGACCCAGCGCAGCATTCATTCCGGCCACTCCACCGCCAATGACCAGCGCTCTCTTAATCACCGGAATCTTTTTTTCATGTAGCGGACGGAGTGTGGCAGCCCGGGCCACAGACATGCGGACCAGGTCTTTGGCCTTTTGCGTGGCTTCTTCCGGATCCTTGGAATGAATCCATGAATTCTGGTTGCGAATATTTGCCATTTCAAACAAATATTTGTTTAATCCGCACGCCTCAAGCGTTTCCATAAACATCTGCTCGTGAGTTTTGGGGCTGCATGATGCGACAATCACCCGGTTTAACTGATGCTCAATAATTTTTTCTTTGATGATATCCTGGGTGTCCTGGCTGCAGGTAAACAGATTATCATCCGTAAAAACAACGTTAGGAAGCGTTGCGGCATAGTCTTTTACCGCCGGGACATCCACAATCCCTCCGATGTTTATCCCACAGTTACACACAAAAACACCGATGCGAGGCTTCTGTCCGGCAACATCGATTTTTTCAGGAATTTCAATGTTAGGGATTTCTGTTCCCCTTACTTCAACAAGCTCCGCGCCGGCCAAACAAGCGGCAGCGCTGGCCTCGGCTATGGATTCGGGGATGTCCTTTGGCCCTTGCAACACGCCGCACGTATATATTCCCGGCCGTGAGGTACGCACCGGTGTAAAGGGATCGCTCTCCACAAAATTGTATTTATTCAATTTAACATTAAGGCGTTTTGCCAGCTCCACAGTACCCGGCTGAATCTGCAGTCCCACCGAGAGAACCACCATGTTAAAGGTTTCTCGTTTCATGGCACCGCTTTTGTCCGCATATTCGAGGATCAGATCACCGGTTTCAGGAACTTCGGTAATGGTATGGACCCTGGCGGTTACAAAGCGAACCCCTTCCTTATCCCGGGCACGGAGGTAATATTTTTCATAATCCTTGCCAAACGTCCGTATATCCATATTAAAAATTGCACAATCCAGTTCGCCATGGGCATGTTCTTTGGCAATCATGGACTCTTTTACGGCGTACATGCAGCATACCGATGAGCAATAGCCGTTTCCGCAACGGTTGGTATCCCTGGACCCCACGCACTGCAACCACGCGATGCTTTTGGGCTCTTCCCGGTCCAACGGCCTCATCAAATGACCGAAATACGGTCCTGATGCACTCAAGATTCTTTCAAACTCTTGGCTGGTCACCACATTGGGATATTTACCGTATCCCAGATAGTCAAGCCCGGAAGGATCAAACCCCTGGCTTCCGGCGGACAGAATAACAGATCCGACCGTAAGCGTGGTGTTGCGCACTTTGTCATCATACCGGATGGCTTTGGCAAGACACATCTTCTCGCACAAACCGCAGCCGATACAGGTCTCGGTATCAATGGCAAAGGCAAGAGGAACCGCTTGGGCATATTCTATGTAGGTGGCTCTCCTGTCATTAAGGCCCATATTATATTGGTTAACGGCGGTTACCGGGCAATGCCTGGCACAATCTCCGCATCCTGTACATTTAACGGGATCAATGTAGCGGGGGTAATTGACCAATGAAGCCTTAAAGTTTCCCGGTTCCCCTTCAGCGCTCTTTAGTTCGCTGCATGTAATCAGCTCAATATTTATATGCCGGCCGACCTCGACCAGTTTGGGCGAAATCACTCACATGGCACAATCGTTAGTGGGGAAGGTCTTGTCCAGTTGGGCCATCATCCCGCCGATGGTGGGAGACCGGTCAACCAGGTAAACCTTGTAATCCGAATTGGCCAGATCGAGCGAAGCCTGCATGCCTGCAATTCCGGCACCCACAACCATAACCGATCCGCTTTTTTTAGTCATTTCTCCTCCCTTATCAATTGAAGATTGATTAGTTTAAAAAAATTTTCAATCTTCAATAGTCAATTCTTATAGTGCTGCAAAAACCGGTTTACTCTCTTCCATACCGACAAACTCGACGATGTTCTTATTCTCCATATCGGCCAGAAGGTATGAAATTCTTTTAAGGTCAAGCCCGATTTTTTTATGGATATCTCTTACAGAGGTATGCCCTTCTTTAACTGCTTGGAGAATCAGATTTTTCTGATATTCTCTCTCGATCAACACATCGAGTATAGATTCAAATCTATCCCTATCCCACTGACGTCCGAAAACATCTCCTTTGGTCGTAATCTTTACTTCTTTTCCGACCATCCATCGGAGTGTTTCTTGGGCCAGGGTCAACTCCGCAGCAGCAAGTTCAAAAGCGAATGCTTTGGAATCGAATTTCCCCTGTTCCTTAACCGTTTGGGTCATTTGGGTAACCACTTCTACAAACCGCTGGGCTTCAGCCGACGAAACCCAGGCCAGATGCAGCCTTTGTTCTCCGATACCGGCCAGATGCAGCAGTTTTTGAGTTAAACGGATCTTTTTTTCGGCCTGAACATTACCTTCCAGGTAATGACAAACACCGAAATGTCACACG
>CAZKDT010000166.1:0-6743 GCA_964551515.1 uncultured Desulfobacteraceae bacterium
TATTCAAAACCCAGCTGCGGGCCATATTAAGAGCCTCTGTATTTGGCAACGTTAGAATTATGTTCCCCATGATATCATGCCATGACGAAGTCCTTCATGCAAAAAGGATTTTAAGGGAAGTTGCCGATTCTCTGACCGAAGAGGATTTAGATTTTAATAAAAATGTTAAGATCGGAATCATGATAGAAACTCCTTCTGCTGTAATTATGGCAGATGTGTTGGCCAGGGAGATAGATTTCTTCAGTATAGGAACCAACGATCTTGTTCAGTATTCGCTGGCGGTGGACAGAGTCAATAAAAAGGTTGCGCATCTTTATCAACCGCTTAATCCTGCTATCATCCGAATGATTAAACATATTGCCGATGTTGCCAGAGACAAAGGTGTGAATCTCTTCATGTGCGGTGAGATGGCAAGTGATCCGATTAACATACCGATAATTTTAGGTTTGGGCATAGAAAAATTGAGTGTGAATCCCCAATCAATACCAGTGGTTAAAAATATAATAAAATTGCTTAATGCTAAAAACGCGAGGCTGTTTATCAAAAAGGTTCTGAAGGAAACTACTGACACGGGAGTCACGGAACTGGTGCTGAGTACTTACGGAAACATTCTATTTGAAACCGGATATACCGGAATATAATCGTAACCGTTCAGGGTTCAAAGGTTACGGTTCAAAGGTTGGGGGTTTTGCGGTTTCCACATTTTGCAAAATGAAGTCGAGGTGTTGAGGAGGACAATGGGCTGAAGCTGAGATGTAAAAATGATAGAGCAAAGCGACTTCCTTCAATAGTCAATTTTCAATCCCTTTTTGTTCCGGATTGTCCGGGTTAGGTGAAAACAGAATTTGAGCACAAACCATATAAAAATTGTAACTGAAAACAGAAAAGCCAGACACAGCTATTTTATTGAAGATACATACGAGGCGGGTATGGTTCTTTTGGGAACCGAAGTTAAATCACTTCGACTCGGCCGCGTTAATCTTAAAGATTCGTATGCCAGGATTAAAAAAGGCGAAGTCTTTATTCACCAGATGCATATCGCCGCTTATCCTTTTGCCTATTATGACAATCATGATCCCTTAAGAAAAAGAAAGCTCCTGTTGCATAAAAATGAAATCAAGAAGCTGTATGGCAAAGTTAATGAAAAGGGGTTTTCCCTGATACCCTTAAGGGTGTATTTTCAAAAAGGAAAGGCCAAACTTACCATAGCTCTTGCCAGGGGAAAGCGTAAGTATGACAAACGGGAGACCATCAGACGGCGTGATCAGCAAAGGGATCTTGAAAGAACCAAAAAAGAATACTGAGGTTTGCAAAAATGGATATTGAACGTGAAAAGATTGATTTTGATGTGTTGTTTGTCGGAGGCGGTCCTGCAAGTCTGGCAGGTGCCATTGAGTTGATGCAGATCGCTAAAAAGAAAAACATGAGCTTTGAAGTTGCACTTATTGAAAAGGGAGCGGAAATTGGATCACATGTATTGAGCGGCGCTGTCCTGAACCCTGTGGCATTAAAGGAACTGCTCCCGGACTTCCTGGAAAGACAATGCCCGATAGAAGCTACCGTAAGGGAAGATGAGTTCTATTTCTTAACCCCTGAGAAACATTATCGAATTCCGATTATTCCTCGATACATGCATAACAAAGGCTTTTTTATCATCAGCCTTTCAAAGTTTACACGCTGGTTGGGCCATATTGCCAAAGACCTTGGCATAAATATTTTCCCGGGTTTTGCAGGTACTAAAGTTCTTTATGCAAAAGATCAAAAAACGATAATCGGAGTACGTACCGGTGATAAAGGTCTTGGGAAAGACGGAAAGCCCAAAAGTAATTTTGAGCCCGGCATAGATTTGATGGCAAAGGTCACGGTATTCGGCGAAGGGGCAAGGGGAAACCTGATACAGGATATTTCGCAAAAACTGAACATCTTTTCCGGAAAAATGCCCCAGGTGTTTGAAACCGGAGTCAAAGAAGTTATCCAGCTTCCTGAAGATAATTATTTTGCTTCCGGCCGGGGGAATGAAATCCATACCCTTGGATATCCCCTGGGTATGAACCCGCCGGGCGGCGGCTTTATTTACGAAATTAAAGATAACAAGATCGCCCTGGGGTTTCTCACAGGGCTCTGCTATGAAGACTCCGGCCTCGATATTTATGACGAGTTCATCAAATTCAAACAGCACCCTTTTATAGCCGGTATACTCAAGGACGGCAAGGTCCTGGAACAGGGTGCCCGAACGGTTTCAACCGGAGGCTATTTTACAATCCCCGAACTGGCCGTTGACGGCGGTGTGTTTGTCGGCGGCAGCGCAGCAATGCAAAATACTCCTGGGCTGAAGGGTATTCATTTATCCATGAAATCGGGCATGCTGGCGGCAGAGGCCATCATAACTGCTTTTGAGAAGAACAGTTTTACCCGGGAAACTCTTAGCGGCTACCATGATCTGTTTGAAAAAAGCTGGGCAAAAAAAGAGATTTTCGAGGTTAGAAATTTTTCACAGGCTCTATCAAAAAAAGGCCTGATTAAGATTATCCATCTTGGAGCCCAGTATGTGACAAAAGGACGGGGCATATACGATAACATGCCCATAGAACAAGATTACAAAACATTAAAGCCTGTAAAGGAAAGTGAAGATGATCTTCGAACGGCCCCCGAAAAAAAGACATTGGACGGGGTCTTGTATGTTGACAAACTTACCGGCGTCTATTTGTCCAAAACCATGCACCGGGAGGATCAACCCAGCCACATTATCATCCATGACCGAAATCTGTGCGTTACGGATTGTTTTAAGACCTACCGGTGCCCCTGCACCAGATTTTGTCCGGGGGACGTATACGAAATCGAGACGGATCAAAACACATCACTGCGCCGAATCAAACTGAACCCGTCAAATTGTCTTCACTGCAAAACCTGTGATATTAAGGATCCATACCGGAATATAACATGGACGTGCCCGGAAGGCGGGGAAGGTCCGGGATATACGGTGTTATAATCTTCCCTTCCTTAAAATAGCGACCAGAAGCCATATCCCCATGATTGCAGCGGCCAGAAATCCGATAATTCCTATGAGGGATATGTCGTAAAAAAGGGGAGGCACTTTGGACATAACAATAAGGGCCGACCCGATAATCAAAGCAGCGATGATGATCGAAAAGGATATCCTGTTGCTTATCTGGTCATACGTAGAAAGCATTTTATCCAAACCTTTGTATTCAAGGTTAAGAGAAAGTTTCTGTTGTTTGATCAACCTGGTGATGGATAGTATATCCTTGGGGAAGTTCTGTAAAAATTGAAACAATTCTATTGCAAGCCTGAAAATATCACCGGTAATTCTTTGGGGAGACAGTCTGGAAAGTTTTATCTCTTTTATAAGCGGTGCTGCATTCTTTATCATATCAAAGTCCGGATCAAGCATGAAACCCACGCCTTCCAAGGCGCTGAGAGCCTTTAACATGAGGAAGATATCAGGTGGGATTCTGAGGCGATGCTGAAAGGCCAGCTCAAGAAGATTGTGCAGCAATTTACCGATTTTAATATCTTTTAAAGGTTTATAAAGATGCCGACCCATAAAGTCGGCGACATCCTTTTCAAGCAAACGAATATTGGGATCTTCATCCCAATAGGTTAATTTCAAAAGAACCTGAGTTGCCCGAGATTCATTCCGGCTCACAACACTTTCGGTTAGATCGATAAAGCTTTCTCTGGTACGCCGGTCAACAGATCCTGTCATACCAAAGTCGAGTAGACAGATCACATTGTCGGGGAGTACAAAAATATTGCCTGGATGCGGGTCGGCATGAAAAAAGCCATGTTTTATTATCTGTTTTAAAACAATGTCTGCTCCACGAACGGTAATTAATTTTCTGTCAAGCCCCGCTTTTTCCAGGCGATCGATTTCAGAAACTTTGATTCCTTCCACAAACTCAGTCGTCAGTATAGATTCAGTGGTGGTATCCCGAAAAACTTTTGGTACATAGATGGTAAGATCATTTAAAAAATTACGGGCAATTCGTTCCATACTTGTTGCTTCAATGGTATAATCTATCTCCTTTTCAAGAGTTCTGGCAAATTCCTCAACAATTTTAACAGGCTGGTGCAGGGACATCTCCTCTATATGACGTTCAACAAGCGTTGCCAGATGTAGCATAATTTCAAGGTCGACCTCTATGATCTTTTTAATGCCGGGGCGCTGAACTTTAACCGCAACCTCTTCGCCATCTTTTAATATTGCTCTATATACCTGTCCTATGGAGGCTGACGCAAGGGGAGTTTTGTCAAAAAAATCAAAAATATCTTCCAGTGGAGCCCCCAGTTCTGATTCAATAATCTTGATTATTTCACCGAAAGGGCTGGACGGCACATTGTCTTGAAGTTTTGACAATTCTTTTATGAAATCGACCGGCACAAGATCGGGGCGGGTGGAGAGGATCTGTCCAAATTTTATATAAGTAGGACCCAACTCTTCACAAGCCATTCTTACTCTTTCCGCTCTGGAAAGCTTTTCAAGACGGCTGCGCCGATTTTTTGAAATTAGCTGAAGACCGATTTCTATGTACTGCTCTATTTTTAAAAGTTCTATCAGATCTCCAAAGCCATATTTAAAAAAGACGGCCAAGATCTGACGATAACGGGCAAGATGGCGGTATGTTCGGCCGACTACGCCTATTTTTCTTATACTAAGCATTTGGCAAGCATGTTTTTATGTTTGGGGAAGAACGCTTTACTCAGATGTGTCCGTGGCCTGGCTAATCGCTTTTTTGAGTTCCCTTATCTCCTTTTTCAATCCCTTCAATTCGTCTCTGGTTACAACATCCGCCTTTTTCATAAACTCTTTAACGGTCTCTTGTACCCTGTCTTCGAGCTTCTTTTGAGTTTCTCCATACCTTTTCTGAATATCTTCAAGAAATTTCATTCCTTCGTTTTCAGACATTTTACCTTTATTTACAAGCTCTTTGGCCAAATCTTCAACCTCATCTTTTGCAAGTAAGGCAAGGCCTATACCGGTTAACATAGATTTTTTGATTATATTCAGCATGAAAAACCTCCTTTAAGTATGTTCCCTCCGGGACCAGCGGATAGCCAATTCCTTAGAATTTCCGCGTTTTGAAATTAGAACTTTTTACGAAACCGTCAATCTTCAATGTTTTTTGGTTTCGGTTTGCCCATTTGCCTAAATGAAAATCTAACACACACTCTGATTAATTGCAAGGAGTTTGAATTTTTTCAAACGGTTCAACGGTTTCAAACGCCACAGAAATAAAAGGTGCTTGACTGATCCGTTCAACTATCCTAATTAGTCTTGGTAGAAAGTGTAACTTTAGAATTTAGGGATTTTGCCTCAATTGGAATAGTGGAGTAATGGAATGATGGAGTAATGGGTTTGAAGGAGTTTTTGATAATTTAAAAACTTTATTTCCACTTTTACTATCAATACTCAAGCATTCCATTTTACCATGTGGATGTTATAAACAGATTGTTATTAAAAGGTTTATGATTTCGATAAGTTGTAGAAAATACGAAACGTTCAATTAGTGCGCATCCATAAATATATATTGGCACAAATTATGTTTCCAAAGCAGAAATGAGCGATTTTTCGCAAGGCCAAGGAAATCAGGGAACACCGCGGAGGTGTACATGTGGTATGCCGCACAAGCAATTCCGGAGGTTGACTCCAGAGAAATAGGCTCCGCCCCGATGAAATAGGCTCTGCATTTCATTGGGCAAGCATTTCACGGGACAGGCGCAGAGATTGCGGCCTCCGGCTCGTAGATCCTCCGGCTCGGAGAGAAAAGAGCCATTTCTGGATGGAAACTAATTAACTTATCATATTTGGAAAGGAAATGAGATAACATGCCGTTTTCAATCGCTCTTGCAGGAAAAGGAGGCACCGGGAAAACCACCGTGGCCGGACTGCTCATTAAATATCTGGTAAAAATGGATAAAACACCTATACTTGCGGTGGATGCAGACAGTAACGTAAACTTAAATGAAGTCCTCGGCCTTAAAGTGACTGACACCCTGGGGAACGCCCGTGAAGAAATGAAAAAGGGGATCGTGCCCGGTGGAATGACTAAAGACGTTTTTATTTCAATGAAACTCCAGCAGGCTATTGTCGAGGACGATGGTTTCGATCTTATTGTTATGGGTCAGCCCGAAGGCCCGGGGTGCTACTGTGCCGCAAACACGCTTTTGATAAATTTTTTGGATAAGCTGGTGGGAAATTATCCGTATATCGTCATGGATAACGAAGCTGGAATGGAACATATCAGCAGGTTGACCACCAACAATGTGGATATTCTTCTGGCCATTTCCGATACATCCCGCCGCGGGCTTCAGGCGGCCATGAGAATTAATGATCTTGCAAAAAATCTAAACATCGGTGTCGCAAAAAGTTATCTTATTATCAATCAGGCGAAAGAAGCGCCGTCCGATACGGTTCTGAACCTCATTAAAAATAACGGCTTGGAACTTGCCGGAATCATACCTGAAGATAATATGGTATACGAATATGACTTGGAGGGACATCCGACCATTGAACTGCCAGAGGACAATAAATCTGTTAAAGCCGCATTCGAAATATTTGAAAAAATTATCAAATAGCGCTTAGTTCCTTAGTTCAGATCTCGTAATATGCTAGAAAAATAGGTCTTTTTTTTTGGACATTATCGGGCGTGGTGAAGCCTTTTTTCAAGCAATCCCTTGAAAATTAAGGAGTCACGATTATTTTTTCAAGCTTAATGACGAGG
>CAZKDT010000167.1:0-6686 GCA_964551515.1 uncultured Desulfobacteraceae bacterium
GGGGTGGTGAAAATCGCCGTGTATACAGATGGAATTTTAATCCCATTTTTGTTCCATATCTTAAGGTTTCAGGTGTCAGGTGTCAGGAATGATGAACAGAGACGCTGTCACCTGACACCTGACACCTGAAACCAAGCATACGGGAAGGAATAAATATGGGATATTTTTTAAAGCCATATTATGGGCAATTTTAATCATCCCAGGTTGTATGTGCAATATCTATGTTCCGCTCCGACAGTCTTCAATTATCAATATTCAATTTTAGAAATTACTTCCTTAACCTTGCAGACCAGGCTTTCCATGGTGAAGGGTTTCTGAATAAGTGCTGTTTCCCGATCCATGTCACCGTGATGGACAATGGCGTTATTCGTATAACCCGACATGTAAAGCACTTTCATTTCCGGTCGCAGGGTATTTAAACGTTTCACAACCTCATTACCGCTCATGCCGGGCATCACCACATCGGTCAGCATCAGGTCAATAGGGCCGTCATGCTCTTGGCTGACCCTTATGGCTTCTTCACCATCTTGAGCCGTTAGAACACGGTATCCATAATGTTGGAAAATGGTTTGCGCCAGATCTCGAACCATTTCATTGTCTTCCACCACCAGGATGGTCTCCGAACCTGTAAGAGATTCAGCCGCAGCCTCCACCGCTTCTGTTCCCCCGGTCTTTTTTTCAACCCGTGGCAGGTAGATCTTGAAGGTTGCACCCTTTCCGGGCTCGCTGTATACCCAGATATTACCTCCACTCTGTTTGACAATCCCGTAAATAGTGGATAGACCCAGTCCCGTTCCCTTGCCTGCTTCCTTGGTAGTGAAAAAGGGATCGAACACCTTGGACAGGGTCTCCTCATCCATGCCCGTGCCCGTGTCACTTATGGCCATCATCACGTAAGGACCGGGCGTGACGTCCGCATGACTGTGTACGTAGGCCTCATCCAGCTCCACGTTGGCCGTATTTATTGTAAGCTTTCCGCCCCGGGGCATGGCGTCCTTCGCATTGACCGCAAGGTTCATGATTATTTGCTCTATTTGGCCGGGGTCTGCTTCCACCCGGCCTAAGTCCGGGGCAAGCACTGTCTCAAGATCAATGTTTTCACCGATCAGGCGCCTCAGCATTTTATCCATATCAAGGATCACGTCATTGAGGTTTATCACCTTTGGTTCAAGGATCTGCCTACGGCTGAAGAGCAGGAGCTGGCGGGTCAGAGAGGCAGCCCGCTTACCGGCCTTTCTGATATCTTCCAGGTTTTTGCGCAGATTATGGTCTTTGCCGATACTCATAATCATAAGATCTGAACTGCCTATGATGGTTGTAAGCAGGTTGTTAAAGTCATGGGCAACACCTTCGACAAGCACTCCTATGGCCTCCATCTTTTGGGCTTGGAAGAACTGATTCTCAAGTCTTATTTGCTCGGAAACATCCCGAAAGGTAGCAAGGATTGCTTTGCCTTTGTCCCAGGGAATTAAGGTCGCTGACAGGTCTGTAGGCAAGCCCGACCCATCGGCCCGGACAAATTTTTGTGATTCAAATACGGACCCGTGAATGGAAAGTTTTTCCAACAAATTATTTCTGGTTAATTCAGATTCAGATGGAAAAAGAATTGAAAAATGTTTTCCTAAAAGAGTCTTCTTTTCGTAACCCAGAATGTGGCGGGCGGCCTGATTAACATTGAGAATCTCTCCGTTTTCGTAATCCATAATCATCATGACGTTCGGAGATTCATCAAAGATGACCTTGAGCTTTTCTTCCGACTTCTTTAACGCTTCTTCTGCCTGCTTGCGTTCCTCTTCTACTCCTATGGTGTGCAGGGCAAAGGAGATGTCACCGGCAATTTCCTGAAACAAGGATTGCTCTTCTTTGGTTGTAATAAAATCGATGGGGGTTGAGACAGTTAAGAGGCCGTACACTTTTTCGCCATATTCCATGCGAATAGACATGGCTCCTCTGTTGTAATAATTCCCTGTAAGGTGACAATCAAGGCATATGCTGGAGGGATCTTTGATGACAACCACATCAGGATTGGTCAATGCTCTCTTCGCACATTCAGGTAACTCTCCACGCTTCAAGCGTTCAGCCATGGTCAGGAAGTCTTCGCCCAAACCGGCTTCAGCGGTGGCCGTCAATTTCTCATTCTCATCCAACAAAGCGATCCATGCATAAAAAAAACCGCGTGTTTCGATGAGGTTGTCGCAGGCGCCTTGTATCAGGCGCTCGGGATTTTTTTCTCTGACAATGAGCTGGTTGACGTTTCGAATGGCCCGAATAACACGATTGAGATGTTCTGGCCTCGCCTCCATTGCTCCCTTGTAAAGGGCCATCTCGATATTGGAGCGCAACTCCCTGTCATCAAAGGGCTTGAGAATATAGCCGTATGGTTCTGTTAACCTTGCTTTTTGCAGCGTTTTTTCATCTGAGAAGGTTGTGAGATACACGACAGGGATATTGAAGCGTTCACGGATTTGCCGTGCGGCGTCGATGCCGTCCATTTTTCCTTTCAAGACGATGTCCATCAAGATAAGATCGGGCTGAATCTCTGATGCCTTCTTAACGGCCTCTTCCCCGGATGAGGCCAAGCCACAAACAGAATAGCCCAGATCTTTCAGCCTGTTCTGAATGTCCATGGCAACGACTCTTTCGTCTTCAACGATCAGTATCTTTTCTTTTGGCATGACCTCATCCTTTTATTGTCATATTTTTTCATGGGAAAAGTTATTCAGAATTCCGTTCCGTCCTTCCTTTTAAGTTCAGTGCTTTCCTCAAGCTGCTCCACAAATGCGTCAATCAATTGAAGCCCCAATGGGTGTAAATTAAGACCGTTGGTAAACGCTTATCCTTGCATATTGACAAACCGTGGCTCCAATGTCAGCAATTCTCATTTTGAAAAGATATCCCTGTGAGAGCGGCTTTCCAGCCGCGAAAAATCGTGGCAAGATGCCACTCACACGGTATCTGGAAATGAACTTGGCGCCATAATGAGAGTTGCTACTCCAATGTCAGGTGTCAGGTCTCAAGTTTTAGGATAAAGGAGAAAACGAGGTGACCAATAGCAATTGCCGTTATCCCCGGCACCTGTAACTTCTCAATAAGTTCTGGTGTATCAAATGGTGATATTGAGCCGAATCCATAATTTATTGAGAACTTACCGGCACCTTAGTTATCTATTTGCTTTTATTCATTTCAATATCTTTTTTATAACAGCCACAAGTTCCTTTGTTGTTACCGGCTTAGCTATATAGTTGTATCCCCCTATATTTGCCATACTTTCGGTTCCCATCTCATTTTCAGTTATAAGCGCTGTTAGAAATATTAATGGTATTTTATTTGTTTCAGATCTGTCGCGCAGGTTTTGAGCAACTTCGCTGCCGGACAATTCAGGCATATTCAAATCCAGTAATATTAAATCCGGTTTTTCTTCACAAGCCAATTTAATTCCTTTTTTCCCTGAAGTGGTGGCTATCACTTCGAATTCTCCTGTACTTTCTAAATTGCCTTTTACAAAGAAACAAAAATCTTTTTCGTCATCAATTAATAGTATTTTTTTCTTGCTTTCCATATGATGCTTACCTTGTTTAAGTGACAGACGGTTGTAGTTTTAAAGTGAATTTTGTTCCCTTATTTAATTCACTTTGCACCTTGATTGTTCCACGATGGCGTTCCATAATTAAATGCGCCAAGCTGAGTCCGAGACCTGTGCCTTTCCCGGATTCTTTTGTGGTAAAAAACGGTTCGAATACTTTTGACAATACATTCTTGGGAATCCCCTTTCCGGTATCTTCAAATTCTATTACAATTATTTTATCTCCTATTTTAAAATAATCATTTTCTCTGTAACCGATTTTATTTTCTATACGCGTTGCTTTTTCAGAGTTGACTTTGATCCTAATTTTACCTTTTTTTGACATGGCATCGATCCCATTATTTAAAAGGTTCATAAATACTTGCTCCAGCATATTTTTATCGGCTTTAACTTCAATAGATCCCTGGCAATAGTTACGTTCTATTTTTATTTCTTTCATATTAATTTTGTGTTCAATTAATTTTATGGTTTCATCCAGCAAATTACATACATTTACCGACTCAAACTTTAATTCGGATTTTTTTGAAAATCGTAAAAAGTCAGTAATAATCCGGTTTGTTCTATTGACCGCATCTTTTATTTTCTCAATAGATTTTTCAGAGTTCAGGTCTTTGTCGGGTAGAGTATTGGCAAGAAATTCCACACCCATTGTAATAATTTCCAGTGGATTTCTGATTTGATGCGCTAATCCGGATGCTAATCGGCCTAAAGCCGCCATTTTTTCGTTTTGTATCAGTTGGTCTTGAGTTTCTTTAAGTTTGGAATAAGTGCTTTTCAATTCTCTTTCTATTTGCACACGCTTGGTTATATTCATTGACAATACGGAAATAGCTTTTATTTTGGCGGAATCGAGTTCCTGAATAGGGCTCAGAGTTCGCATAACCCATTTTCCAGATTTTTCGCTGTAAGCTTCATATTGTATTGCCCTGCGGGTTTTAAAAACCTCACCCACTTTCTTTTTAAATTTATTTGTTTCTTCGTTGGAATGGAAATTGCTAAAATTTGTTCCAATAATCTGGGGTTCCGTTAAACCGTGTTCTGATAAAAATTTGTTGTTTGCAGATAAATATCTGCAATCCTCGTCCACCATGTATATGGAATCATCTGTAGATTCCACCAAAGAACGGTATTTTTCCTCTGATGCTGTCAGGCTTCTGGATTTATCCTTAATTAGAATGTCTACAATATAGCCAAAAAGGAGGGCAAGAATAATTATAAATGGCAATCGCAGTGCATAACTGGTTCCAATGTTTCCCATAAGAAGTCCTTTTTGAAAAAGAATCCACCCATAAATAAAGACAAAAATGGTTGTGTTTAACATTAGATATTTTAAATTTATGCTCATAGATGATAGGCCCAAGATCAGGAAATAAATGAGGTAAAAATCAGTGTGGGCATTGCCCGATAAAAATATACCTAAACAGATCATGAAACTATGGAAAAATATCAAATAATAGAATATTGTTCTATCAATAAAATATTTGTTTGGAATATAGAGTATAAAAAGGTTGGTCGAGAGATAAAAAGCTGTGAATATGTATGTCCAGATGACCAGATTATTATTTGTCGGCCCGAAGACTGTCAGATAAGAAGTAATAATTGTAACCATCAAATGGATATAAAAAATATGTTTTTTTATTGTATTTTCAACATATAATTCTAAGTCTTTTTTTTTGGACTTTGAGAATAACTCCCTTTCTTCTTTCAGTTTTTGATATAACATCTTTGTATTTTTAGGATATTTTATTGGCTGTTGTTGGGTTGCAGGATCTGCAGTTTGTTTTTCTGTCATAGCACACCTGTTTAACGTATAGGAAATTCAGGGTATTTTCTAACCGTTCACGGGTGGTTTAAGGGTTAGGGTTACCCTTTGTTTGACACGCATACACGATTTCTTCCTTCTCCCTTGGCCCTGTACATGGCTTTGTCAGCACGTTTTGTAAGTGAATCCAGACTATCTTCGGATTCCAACCTGTAAGACGCTACCCCAAAGCTGGCGGTAATACCTGAAGATTGTGGGTCATCGGGTGGAATGATCTTCATCTCTTCCACCTTTTTGCGCATTCTTTCTGCAATAACTCGGGCTTGAAGATCATTCGCGTCCGGCAAACATATCACAAACTCCTCACCCCCGTATCGTCCCGCAAAGTCGTATGGTCTTATGGATTCGGACAATTTCTCGGAAAATCTTTGAAGGACAAGATCACCGGTATTATGGCCATAATTATCATTAACTTTCTTGAAATAATCTATATCGGTAAGAATCAGAGAAAGGGGTTTGCTTGCCCGTTGGGCTCTATTGATCTCCACCTTTGCCCTTTCAATAAATGCTCTTCTGTTCAACACACCGGTCAAGGCATCAGTGCTGGCCAATTTAAGTATCCGATGTTCCAGCTTGATAATCCTTTCTCCTATCTTGACCCGGTATTTCAATTCTTCCTGGTCAAAAGGTTTGATTAAAAAATCATCTGCTCCGGCCTCAAGGCCCTCAATGACATCTTTTTTTCTTCCTTTTGCCGTTAGTATTATAAAATAGGTGTAACACGATTTTTCCATTGCGCGGATATTGCAGCACAGTTCAAGTCCATCCATATTGGGCATCATCCAATCAGAAATTACCAGGCTTGGCGCTTCGGGCTCCTGCATGGCTTCCCATGCAGCGACCCCGTCAGAAGTGGCCAGGACATCATAGCCCCATTTGCGCAGGAAAGATTCCAATAGGTGCCTGGAGATGGGATCATCTTCAGCAATCAGAATCTTCATTTTTCATTTCCTCCAGAACGTTTTTTATTTCAACTGTCAGAGCCTTGAATTCCTTTTCCAGATGGGATAGTGCATCCGCAGCATCAATCATTTTTTTTTCTCTTCCCAGTTTTTCAAGGTGATAAACCGCTTCATGGGCGCGGTTTGCGCCAAAATTACCTACAGATCCCTTCAGACTATGGGCAGCATGCTCCAGAGCATAGGCATCTCCCTTGGCAATACCCTCTTTGATCTTGGCCATAGAAGCAGGCAGGTTTTCCAGGAACATGTCGGCGATCTCCTGAAAAAGTTCTTTGCTTCCAGCAACAACCTTCATAGCTTCGGACAGATCGAAGACCTC
>CAZKDT010000168.1:0-6668 GCA_964551515.1 uncultured Desulfobacteraceae bacterium
ACACCTGACACCTGACATTGGAGCCACGGTTTGTCAATATGCAAGGATCAGCGTTTGCCAACGGTCTTAATTTACACCCAATTCCATGTGTTTTAAGGCCCAACTAAAATGCTCCAAGCTGGCAGTGTTTTATCTTGATACCCATGGCTTCGCAGGCACCGCTGACTTTCATTTTGTGAACTTTAAATTGGGATGCGATATCCCATGCGCTCTTGCAAGAAAGTTTCCCCTGGATCAGGGCATCAGAAATAGCATCTTTCAAATCCTCACTCACCTTATTTTGAGGCTTCACAATCTTTTTATTTGGCTGATACCCAAACAATCCCAACTGACATTTTACCAGCCTGTAATTAATCAGGTCAACGGTCATACCAACCGCATCTGCTGATACCTGCAGCTCATTTGCGATTTTAAATGCCACTGCACAGGAGATTTTATTCTCTTTCGCCCTGTTTATAATTTCATTTTTAAGTAAAATATCCAGTTTTGCATCCGGACCGTGCTTTTGTGCAAATTGATTGTCTTTGTGAAGATTCATTATGTTGCTCCTTTTATAATCCAGACTTTTTTTAAAATTATTATACCGCCATTTTTTTTGCAAGACAAATAGAATATTCTCACAAAAAGGGAAAAATAATATATTACGAATTTATCAAACACAAAATTTGTATTTTTCTTGAACTTAAATAAGCTGTCTGTTATTTTAGTTATTTTTAGAAATAAAAAAACTTCATACTCTTTTGGCTTTCATTATGATCTTTTTTATTAAACGCAAAAATACACGTCAAATTAAGGTTGGAAATGTAAAAGTGGGCGGTAATGCTCCTGTTGTGATTCAGTCCATGACAAATACATTTACTCAAGATGTTCAGGCTACTGTTTCACAAATTCAGCATCTGGAAAAGGCTGGGTGTGAAATTGCAAGAATCGCCGTGCCTGACCAGGAGGCTGCTGAAGCAATTTCTTCAATAAAGGAAAAGGTTTCTATTCCGATTATAGCTGATATACATTTTGATTACCGTCTGGCCATTGCTGCGATAAGGAGAGGTGCCGACGGGTTGAGACTAAATCCCGGTAATATCGGTAGTGATAAAAAAGTAAAAGCTGTTGTTGACTGCGCAAAAACTTTTAATGTTCCGATTAGAATAGGGGTAAATTCGGGTTCCCTTGAAAAAGATATCCTGAAGAAATATAATGGGGTAAGCGCAGAAGCCATGGTGGAGAGCGCTCTGCGGCATATTGATTTAATGAAGTCATTCGACTTTCACAATATAAAAATCTCGATTAAGGCCTCTGATGTACATCGTACTGTAGAGGCTTACAGGCTTCTTTCCTCAAAAACCGATCTCCCGCTTCATGTGGGTGTAACAGAGGCAGGAGGACTTTACTCTGGAATCGTTAAGTCGTCCCTCGGTATAGGAATGCTTCTTTCAGAAGGTATTGGAGATACAATCCGTGTCTCTTTAACACGAGATCCGGTTGAAGAGGTTAGGGTTGGATATGAAATCCTGAAAGCACTTGACATCCGACGGTATGGGCCGGATATTATATCATGCCCGACCTGTGGGCGCTGTAAAATCGATCTCTTTAATATTGTGGAACGTATTGAAAAGGCTTTATTGTTAAACCCCTTGCCCATTAAACTTGCCATCATGGGCTGTGTTGTAAACGGACCTGGAGAAGCCAAGGAGGCAGATATCGGTATTGCCGGCGGTGATGGCACGGGAATTCTTTTCAAGAAGGGAAAGGTCATAAAAAAAATTCCTGAAGAGAAACTTGTCGAGGTTTTACTGTCGGAGGTTGAACAATTTGATAATTATAGGAATTCAGAATGGGAAAACAAAACAAAACGGCAATAACACCTACTCGGGCTGAAGATTATCCTGAATGGTACCAGCAGGTGGTCAAGGCATCCCAAATGGCAGACCAATCACCCGTGAGAGGATGTATGGTGATAAAACCCTGGGGATATGCACTCTGGGAAAATATAATGCGCGTACTCGATGATATGTTTAAGAAGACAGGGGTTAAAAATGCGTATTTCCCTATTTTTATTCCGCTTTCTTTTCTTGAAAAAGAAGCTGAACATGTGGAAGGCTTCGCTAAAGAATGTGCCGTTGTTACCCATCACAGACTTGAAAAGGGAGCTAACGGTGGTCTTGAACCCGCAGGAATGCTCAATGAACCTTTAATTGTAAGACCGACTTCTGAAACCATCATTGGAGATTCATTTTCCAAGTGGGTTTCAAGTTATCGCGATCTTCCTCTTCTTATAAACCAGTGGGCAAATGTTGTCAGATGGGAGATGAGAACCCGTTTATTTTTACGGACCAGTGAATTTCTGTGGCAGGAAGGACATACGGTCCATGCTACAGCAGAAGAGGCCGTTGAACGGACCCAAATGATGCTTGAGATTTATGCCAGGCTTGCCGAAGAATACCTGGCCATACCGGTAATCAAAGGAAGAAAGACTGCCTCGGAAAGATTTCCCGGAGCTGTGGACACCCTGTGCATCGAAGCAATGATGCAGGACAGAAAAGGCCTACAGGCCGGAACCTCACACTTTTTGGGACAAAATTTTTCCAAAGCTTCTGAAATAACGTTCCAGTCTTCCATAGAAAAAGAGGAATATGCCTGGACCACTTCATGGGGAGCGTCCACTCGCCTGATCGGCGGACTCATAATGACCCATGGGGATGATGATGGTATCATTCTTCCGCCCAGGGTTGCGTCTTCACATGTGGTTCTGATGCCCATAATCCGAAAACCTGAGGACAGGATGAACATTATGATGTATGTTGAAAGCTTGGCAAAAGAACTGAAAGATAAATTTTATCACCACTGTCCTCTTGAAGTAGAAATTGACGATCGAGATATAGGGGGCGCCAGGGGATGGGAATGGATTAAAAAAGGAATACCGCTTCGGGTTGAAATTGGTCCCAGAGACATTGCCGACAATTCTGTATATGTTGGAAGGAGAGATAAAGGGCATAGAAACAGGACATCGATAAAACGGGATCGTTTTGTTGGGGAAATAACACATATCCTCGATGAAATACAACAGACTCTTTTTGATCGTGCTTTGTTGTTTAGAAAAACACATTCCATAACCTTGGACGATAAAAAAGAATTTTACGAATTTTTCACCCCGAAAAATCCTGAACGGCCTGAGATTCATGGGGGGTTCTCATTGTCACACTGGTGCGGAGAAGATCATTGCGAATCGAAAATAAAAGAAGATCTAAGTGTGACCATTAGATGCATTCCACTGTCCAGCCCATCGGAAAAAGGCAAGTGTATATATTGCGGCGGACCGAGCAGCGGGCGGGTAGTATTTGCAAAGGCATATTAATCTTGACAGTCTCGTAAAAAGTTCAACTTCTGCGTTGTGCTGCATTTCGCAATCATTCAACGTACGATAAGTACGCTCCCTACGGGACCGGCGGATAGCCGATGATTACAAAATTTGCACGCCTTGAATTTGAGCTTTTTACGAAACCGTCTAAATCTGACTTTTTACGAATCCATTAGCCTTCGATGATCCGTATTAATGACATAATTGATAAAATTACCGAATATAATCCGGATGCGGACCTGGATATCATAGACCGTGCCTATATTTACTCGGCCAGGGTCCACGATGGTCAGGTGCGTCTTTCCGGAGAACCCTATCTTTCTCACCCCCTGGAAGTCGCCGCCATTCTGACTGACATGAAACTCGATGTTATCAGCGTTGCATCCGGCCTATTGCACGATGTGATTGAAGATACCCATGCTACCCCGGAAGAAATAAATGACATGTTCGGAAACGAAATTACACATATTGTCTCGGGGGTAACCAAACTGAGCGCCCTTCCCTTTAACAGCAATTCTCAAGCACGTCAGGCCGAAAGTATCAGAAAAATGATTCTTGCCATGGCGGACGATATCCGGGTCATACTGATCAAGCTTGCTGACCGGCTTCATAATATGAGGACACTTGAGTTTCACTCGGAGGAAAAACGGAGAAAAATAGCGCAGGAAACCATTGATATCTATGCTCCTATTGCAGCCCGTCTCGGTATTTACTGGATAAAAGAGGAACTGGAAGACACCTCGTTTATGTATCTTCAACCTGAAGAATTTTCTAAAATAGAAAATTATGTCAATCGGGACAGGGAGGAGAGCGAAAAATATATAGAAACCGTTAAAAACTTCATCAAGAAAAAAATGGATGAGCACAATTTGAAATGCGAAGTTCTGGGAAGGTATAAGTATTTTTACAGCATCTATAAAAAAATGGTTTCCCAGAACCTTGAATTTGAAGAAGTGTATGATATTATTGCATTCAGGATAATCCTCGATACAATACCTCAGTGCTATGAAGTTCTTGGTTTAATACATTCCCTCTGGAAACCGGTTGCCAAAAAGTTCAAAGATTATATAGGCGTTCCAAAACTCAATATGTACCAATCTTTACACACAACAGTTATCGGACCTTTTGGTGGACGTATAGAAATACAGATACGGACTCATGAAATGGATAAGGTAGCCAAATCCGGTATTGCCGCTCACTGGAGCTACAAGGAAGGTCGCCGTTTTGATGAAAAGATGAACAAAACATTTTCCTGGATTCAAGATCTTGTCGAACATCAGGAAGATTTCAGAGACCCGGATGAATTTCTGGAAAATGTCCGGATCGATCTTTTTCCTGATGAAGTTTACGTTTTTACTCCCCAAGGAGAAATAAAATCCTTGCCCAAGGGCGCCACGCCGGTCGATTTCTCCTATTTAATTCATACAGAAGTCGGAAATCAGTGCACCGGAGCCAAAGTAAACGGTCGTATTGTCCCACTGCAATATGAATTAAAAACCGGAGATACTGTTGAAATTTTTACATCAAAGAAAGGCCATCCGAGTAAAGACTGGTTGAATTTTGTCAAGACTGTCAAGGCCCGTTCCAGAATAAGACAGTGGATCAAAATTCAGGAAAAAGAACGGAGTATCTCTCTTGGCCGGGAAATGTGTGAAAAGGCTTTTCGCAAATACCGCCTCAATTTCAATACTCTTTTGAAATCAGAAGAGATGGATAAGGCGGTCATGCATTTTGGCTTTAAGAATATCGATGATCTGATCGCAAGTGTAGGTTATGGTAAAATTACCCCTTTACAGATCATACGAAAAATTATTTCCAAACCCGAGGAGGGCAAAGAGCACGAATCGCTCTTTAACAAAATCGTAGGCCGTGTACGGAAGAAAAGGCCGAGCACAGGTGTAGTTGTAAAAGGTGTTGATGACATCTTGATTAAGTTCGGCAAGTGCTGCCAGCCGGTTCCCGGAGATCCGATTACAGGTTATATCACAAGGGGTTATGGGGTTACAGTTCACAGGAAATGTTGCGTCAATGCTTTAAAAATGAGCCCCGAAAGACAAATAGACGTGGAGTGGAACGTGGATATTAAAGAGACATATCCTGTAAAGATCCGAGTTCGTTCCTACGACAGAGTCGGAATGCTTGCTGATATTACTTCCAATATCAGTAAAAATGGTGCGAATATAGTATACGCAAATACAGAAATCCGGGAGAGTAAAATCGTCGACAGTTATTTTACCATAGCCGTTGAAAATACCAACCATCTAAAAAAAGTTCTGTCGGCCATCAGGAAGATAAAAAACATTCAAGAAGTAACGAGACTAGACGCGTAACACGTGGATAGTGTCCATCCATAAATGGTCTTTTTGCTTGCACAGCTTGCCCAATGGAATTTATTTTTCTTTTTATTCCATCGGGGTTAAATCCGTATTTAATATTTAACCGGGGCCCAATCTCTGCGCCTGCCCAGTTAAATCCGATTTTGCTCTTATTTAACCGGGGTAGCTCCGGAAGATGGTACCAGGGTAGTTCCAGAAAATGGTACTGGAGTTATGCTGAGAAAATAATCCTCGGAATATCCACTTGTTAAAGTTATCCAAACTTAATGAGAACTTACAAACGTAAGTCCTGCCGGTCTCGTAAAAAGTCCAATTTCTGCGTTGGGCTGCATTTCGCAATCATTCAACGTACGAAAAGTACGCTCCCCACGGGACCGGCGGATAGCCGATGATTACAAAATTTGCACGCTTTGAATTTGAACTTTTTACGAAACCTTTTAAATAGGACTTTTTACGAGTTCATGAAGTCCTAATTGTGTATATTTTGTGGCGAATATTTAATTTCGGTTCTTCCGGGCTAGGGCGCTTTAACGATATGGCCTGATTTTATACAGTTAGTGCAGACCATTATCCTTTTGACCCTGCCGTTACGCAATGTCCGTACCCTCTGAAGGTTTGGATTGAATCGACGTTTTGTCAAATTGTGGGCGTGGCTTACATTATTTCCAACAAGCGGTTTTTTCCCGCATATTTCACATATTTTAGACATTATTATTTCTCCTTTATCTTTCCATCTTTCTGAACCTGAATAGACCCTATAATTGCATAAATAACATGACAAAATGGGTTTAAAAGCAATAATTACAAGCTATTCAATCTGTTTTAAGTAACATCTCAATAAGTTCTGGTGTATTAAATGGTGATATTGAGCCGAATCCATAATTTATTGAGAACTTACTGTTTTAACTGTTCTGATGAAATGAACTCCAGATGGCATCCTGAAATCAGTGAAAAACAGCCCTATTATTTACCCTACG
>CAZKDT010000169.1:0-6662 GCA_964551515.1 uncultured Desulfobacteraceae bacterium
TTTGCGAGGTATTTTTGAATGGTTCTGCTTTTTTTGTCTAAAACAGCATTGTTCCTTTCACAAAAAACCAAAAAAGTCGTTGATCATATCACGTTATCATGTCTCGTTAATACACCAGCATGCAAATACCGTGATAAATATGCTTTAAATCCAATGTATTACAAGCCCACCTTGAAAGGGCTGCTTATAGCCTCTTAAATCAGCGGCAGGATGCCGCTGCCACTTTTCTGCCAAGTGTAAAGTAAAAATGAAGGATGCCGAAAATAGATTATCTGATTCGCAGACGCTGATTTCAATGGGTGCGGCTTTTACGGAGCAAGTTGAATCATCTGCCAATAGGGGCGATCACCATTATCAGCGTTATCTTTAATCTGCTTTCCGGCAAGATAATCCAATTGCCAAGGGATATCCTGGCCTGATTATTAAATCAATACTCATCACAAGGCTGCATGATGAGGCACATTCGGTAGTATTATTTTTTTACTGAACGGTAAGTCATATTTCTGTTATAGAAGAATGGCGGAGGTAGATGACATGCAGGCAATGAAGCAACAGCATTTTGTGGTCGAAAGTTTACCGGCGAAGATATCTCATTGATTCAGGAAATAGTTGGCGCCTGTGGTGGCATCAGCCGACGGGAGTTGGCGCACACAGTATGTGAACTGCTGGAATTGAAACGGCCCAGTAACCGGCTGAAAGCCCGGGAATGCAGCGATCTTCCGGAACTTTTGGAATCCAGAGTTGTGCTGATCCTTCCGGACAAAAAACGAAAAGGTCAAAACAGTTCCCAAAAGATTGTTCTTGAAAGTCCGTGCAAGCAGCCCTTCAGCACTCTCAGCGGCAGCGTGGAAGAATTTGCACCCCTTGATGTACAGCGGGTTCAAAACCGAAACCAGAGAGATCTATCCAAAGAACTCATCGGTCTCTATCATTATTTGGGATATGCTACGCCTTATGGGGCGCGTGTATACAGTATCTGGTCTATGTAACCTGGCCATATCGAGAGGTGGTGGGCTGTGTTCAATTTTCCAGTCCGGCATGGCGCATGAGTGCTCGTGATGAGTGGATCGGTTGGACAGAAGAAAGGCGTAAAGTGGCGTTACAACAGGTTGTGAACAACAGCCGTTTTCCGGTACCGGTGCGTATCCAGAATTTAGCGGGCATGATACTCTCGAGTACCCTTCGGGCGCTGAGGGGCGATTGGGAGCGGCAATAAAGTCTTAAACCCCTGCTGGTGGAAACACTGGTGTGCCGGCAGTAGTTTCACGGTGGCTGTTATCGGGCTTCAAACTGGATCGAATTGGGAAAGACCACGGGTCGATGGCGAATGGACAGGGCCAATAAACGCCATGGAGCCCGGATAAAAACCATACTGGTATACCCGCTGGTAAAAAATGCTGTCCACCAGCTCAGGGAGGGCGATAGATGAATATGAACCCGGCATTAGCCTTTTCTGTTGTGGATGCTCCCTATGACCATGCCATTGATCAGGGTCGGGAATACTATGATGGTATTGTTAATTTTCTTGATTCTGGGGAGAGTCATTCAATAAAACTCAGCGGTTTGGAACAAAAACTTGAAAAACAGGGGCGGGAATTGATGATTATCAAGCAGGACGGTACGACCAAAAATGATTGCGAACGTAATGCAGCTAAGTGTTTTTTTTGAGCAATTAAGAAAAGATCATCCCCATTTGTCATTCATTATTAACGAGGATGCTTTGAGTCTTAATGCCCCACATATCAGAGACATGAAGAAATATAATCTTCACTACATTCTTGGAGTCAAGCCTGGAGATTATAAGTTTCTTTTTAATTTTGTGAAAGATGCAGCCTATGATGGCCGAACCATTGAATTTACAATTGAAGATAAAAAACTCTGACATAACGCATCGTTTTCGAATTCTGAATGAAGTTCCTCTGAATAAGTCAAACCTGGAAGTCCAGGTTAATTTTATCGAATACTGGGGATATTTAAAAAAAAAGGATAAAGTAACTTATCATAACACATGGATAACCGATTTTACCTTGACCAGGGAAAATGCACATATAATCATGCGTGGCGGTTGGGTTGCTTCCGTTCCGGCATACAATTTGTTGGTCTGGATGATGTGGTTGAATAATAAGGATAGGTTCAATGAAGAACCTGACACTATTCGAATGTGCCTGATTAATGTTCCGGCACGATTAATTACCAGAAGTCGACAATGGATAGTGCGATTGTCAAAGAACTATGTTTACAGGGAGCGGTGGCAACATCCGGAAAAATCCATCATGCAATTAAATTTTGCCTGACTGGTCCGCCGATACAAATAAAACACAAAAAAGGAAAGCCAATGGACACGTGCGTCCGGACAACATTTCCGATGGTTTATTGATGCCATCGGTAGTTAAAAATATGCCGGCATAGCCCATGCCGATCAATTTTTTTCGAAATTCTGTTCGCCTTAACTTAAAAATTTGTATAAGGCGTGGTTCCAAGACTGCGTTTTAACTCTTCATTGTCTGCTTGCAATTTTCAGGTGTTATCCAAATCGAGAAGAAATTATGCCAAAAAATATAAGCGCAATGTGTCAAAGATATAAGAAATATGTAAATGAATTCCTATTGGCACAAAAATTGCTGCTAACGCGCATATTAGCAGTTAAATACAGAGAATTATGTATTCCCCGAAACAAAATATTGAACGAATTTGCGAGATTATAGATTTAGATTATGATTCGCGCATGCTTAAATTTAAACAAGATTATAAGGTATAATGAACATCCGTTAATACTAAATATATTGATAAATATAAACAAGAATTAACGCTGCTTGAAATAGGTCGGATAGAGCGTGCGACAGGTGGTCTGTTTAAAGATTACTAAACGTTGTATAACGTAGATATTTTTGTATAGAGAAGAAGGCAAAAGGTCAAGTTTATTGATGACTTTGGGAATGATCCATGATTTTTGATTCCCTAAGCCAGCCCTTTCAAGGTGGGCTTGTAATACATTGGATTTAAAGCATATTTATCACGGTATTTGCATGCTGGTGTATTAACGAGACATGATAACGTGATATGATCAACGACTTTTTTGATTTTTGTGAAGGGAACAATGCTGTTTTAGACAAAAAAAGCAGAACCATTCAAAAATACCTTGCAAAAAAAATTAGATTCAATTTATTTGAGCTACAATATCAACAAGTTACCACCTTGAAAGAGCTGATCCCCTAAGCTTATAAAATTTATTTCATGATACTATTTATTCACATACCAAAAACAGCCGGTACCAGTTTCCGAGAAGGATTAGCGAAAGCTGTCGGTAATAAAAATATGATATCCGATTATGGGCCGGATGCGTCTGAGACGGATTTCGCTATTCGACATCTGCACAAGCAGGGAATTTATACCCCTGAGCATGTTGCAAAGATTGCCGAAACACGGGGCGCTAAAATTATTTGTGGACACTTCCCTTTTTCCAGATATCATAAGATTTACCCCAAAGCAACAGTTATTTCCTTTGTCCGTGATCCGCTTCAGAGATGCTATTCGGAGTATTTGCACTGGAAGCGAATGAAGGGGTACTTGGAGCCTTTTGATAAATTTATACAAATAAAAGGGATGATTAATGTACAGAGCCGTTGGCTTCAAGGCTTGCAGGAAAACAGTATTATTGGCGTAGGCGAGCATTACAACAGTTCTGTTCAAATGATTAACAAAATTCTTGGGCTCTCCGTTCCAATACTCTCTCTTAATTGTAACCGGAAAAAACTTGAGAAAAAATATAGTGAAGTTGAGATGAGCAGAGCTGCTGTTTCATTTTTTTATAGTTTAAATGAACGTGATAACCAATTCTACAATAATATCCGGGCACAGTATCCTGAAAAGGTAACTTCACGATTAATTTGGAATCTTTTGACAAGGTTTAGAAGTATCGCTGCAAGGATAACAAAGAAATACCCTCATAAATGATTACGGAGTAAATTAGTTTGCACGTAATAGTTCAGCAGGGGTACGAGATTACACTTTTTATTTTTTTTTAACCGCTTAGGTACCCAGGCTCTGCCGAGGCAAAGCCTCCAAACAGGTATTACAAGACACAGCCTTGTAATAAAAGTAAATTAGGGGTAAATGCCTTTTGAATATCAGGCTGCCGGGATCCCGCTTACGCGGGAATCCATGAGCTATTACCATCTATAACACATGAACGGTTACGTATCCTCTGTGCGGTTCAGCAACTTCACCCATTGTCAATTTAGAGCGCATAGTTAACGTAATGTTAGTTGAAAATAATAAAAATAATCAATTCAATCATCGTCTTTTCCGAAAAAAATTTCCATTTGTTTTTTCTCCCGAATCTTACAAAACCGAGAAAAATTCCGAATTACACTGTTTTGATTCTGAGGAAGTAAAATTTTGTCCTTCCGGATGGGTTATTGTCACAGGAGATATCCCTCTAATTGAGCAGTTGGTGAGTCTGAAACTGTTCTTAAATTTCGGGCTCGGTTTTGAAGAGGCGGAATATTATTCTCTGAATTATCTAAATAGGTCATTGATCCCTACTGTTATCAATTTGCCGGAAAACATTAAAGAAATAAGATTGGAAATTGAAGGGGAGGGTGTAAACCGGAAACAGACAGTATTAAATATTACTCCAATATTCAAATTTGAATCTTTAATGCGGATAGTCTGGTACATTTACTGTCTTAACAAAAGGAGCGGCATATCCACATTCCAGCTCATCAAAAATAAATGGTATCAGATCCGTAAGCTCGGGGCGCTTAATGTAATTAAATATCTGAGCAGGTTCTATCATTATGGAAATACCCGCAGATCCCTTAGTTACCTTCAATGGATTCAAAGAAATGAACGAATAGATCATCTAACCAGGAAGAAAATCCTTTCTTCAACCTTCAAGCTTATTCCCGATATCTCTATTATTTGCCGTGCGACTGCCGATATTAATCTGCTCAAGTCAACAGTTGAATCATTCCGGGAGCAAGTATATACAAATTGGCATCTAATTGTAGTTATAGATAAAAAAAGCGAAGCTGATACCTGTAAATGGCTTGAAACATATATCCAGGGTGATAAAAGGGTTACTGTTCATGATGCAGATTTAATCCATCAGGGGGAGCTGGTTATGAAAACACTCCCCCTGATGAACGGAGAATTTGGTTTGTGGATTGCTGCAGGAGACCGATTGTCCCGGCTGGGTCTCTACTATTTAGTGGAAGCGATCAACAGAGTACCGGATGTTATTGTCTGGTATTGCGATTCGGATCAATTAAACGTCCTGGGAAAAAGGTGCAATCCCTGTTTCAGACCTGACTGGAACAAAGAACTGTTTTATTCTCAGAATTATGTCGGCAATACTTGTTTGTTTCATATACCTGCAATAAAAAAATGTTGCGAAGCCGGGAAGTTGGTTGATGATGCTGAATTTTTTGATCTTTTGTTGCATCTCCTTGAACATGCCCGTGAAGAGCAGATCGGGCATGTTGACAGGGTGCTTTACCATCATTATGAAGGACAATTTTCTAAAAAAGGGACTTTTCAAGAAAAAGCGGGCCGGCAACGTATCGCGTTAAAAAACCATTTTCAGCGATTAGGCAAAAAAATTCAGGTTGAACCCGGATTATTGGCCTTTACCCACAAAATAGATTATCCGCTTCCTGAGCAGTTGCCCCGGATATCAATAATAATTCCCACCCGTGACCATGTAACAATCTTAACAAAATGTATTAATAGCATCCTGGATCGGACTACTTATTCCAATTATAACATTATTGTGGTGAATAATGGTTCCCAACATTCCAGGACTTTTAGTTATTTTTCAGAGATATCAAAGATTGAAAGGATTCAGGTCATTGATTATAATAAGACGTTCAACTTTGCAAAAATTAATAACTTTGCAGTTAAACAAACTGATGCTGAAATTATTTGTCTGTTGAATAATGATATCGAGGTAATTTCGGCGAAATGGCTTGAAGAAATGGCCGGTTATGTTGTTCAACCGGAAATAGGTTGTGTGGGGGCAAAACTCTTATACAGTGATGGCACTATTCAACATGCCGGAGTGATCTGCGGCCTTGGCGATGTGGCCGGGCACGCCCATAGATATTTTAAAAGTGATGAGCCCGGTTATTTTGGCCGTATCCAATCGGCCCAGTATTTTTCAGTAGTTACTGCCGCCTGCCTCCTTGTCAGGCGCGAAGCGTACATCAAGGCAGGTGGTATGAATGAACAGCTTGCCGTGGCTTACAACGATGTTGATTTTTGCCTGCGGATAAAAAAAGCCGGATACAAGAATGTTTACACACCTTACGCTGAGTTATACCACCATGAGTATCTCAGCCGGGGGGCGGAAGATAATCCGGTAAAGCGTAAACGCTATCAGAAGGAAGTAGATTATATGTGGGCAACCTGGAAGAAAGAACTTGAGAATGATAATAGTTATAATTCCGGCCTTTCACGTCTAAGGGAAGATTTTTCAATGAATGAATTTTAGGGGTGATAAATACTCCAGACTGCAAAGCAAAAGTATATTCACTGTCAGCACCCTGGTGAACAAGCAATATTTTTCGGTGTCCGTCAATCATTTGACGGAGCATCATATACTAACAGGCAAAGCCGGGTTGATGGCAGGTCGAATGCGTAGAAGCGCCACACTGAAAAAA
>CAZKDT010000170.1:0-6647 GCA_964551515.1 uncultured Desulfobacteraceae bacterium
GTTTTCAACCGCCCCAGTACGATCTGCCGGACCTACGGGGCAGGCAGGCATAGCGCGCTATTTCGAGGATTGAAAACGAGCGAGAACACCGCCGGGGGCCGAAAAATGCCATTTCTGGATGAATAATAGTTTATACTACTTATCAACATATCCTTGGATCATGACATCATTGCCGAATCGTCTGACATTAATGTCTTTAACCGGTATGCAATTCTCCATTGAATCCGCACCCTGTCCTTTACAGATCGGCACACCATCATTTCCGCCAAGAATTTTGGGAGCGAAAAAAAAGAAAACTTTTTCAACAATTCCGGCTGACAAAGCTGATGCAATAACCCGGCTGCCTCCTTCTATAAGAAGACTGGTTATACCTGATGCCCCTAAGCGGATCATGAGCACTTCAAGATCGATCAGACCATCCTTGACGGGTAATTCAATAACCTTTGCACCCTGCTGTTCTATTCTGGCTTTCTTGTGCTCTGAAATCGAACAGCCCGTTATAATAATTGTATCAGAATCAGAATCGAGTTGCAACACCTTAGCTTCTTCAAAAATTTTAAGATGAGTATCAAGAACAATCCTTACCGGATCAAGTCCCTTTAGGCCTCCAAAACCTTTTGTCAGTCGGGTTGTTAGGCTGGGGTCATCTTTTTCAACAGTATTAATGCCGACCATGATAGCGTCCACAGCATGCCGAAGCCGGTGGACAAATTCTCTGGCCTCTTTACCGGTAACCCACCTGGAATCACCTGTTCTTGTTGCAATTCTTCCGTCTAAAGTGGCTGCACATTTGATGATGGTGAATGGACGATTTGTCTTAACGTATTTTATAAAAATTTCATTAAGTTTTTTTGCCAAGTCCTCACAAACACCTGTTTTGATTTCGATTCCTCGGTGTTTTAAATAATCTATGCCCCCTCCCTTAACCTCTGGGTTCGGGTCATGCATCGCAACAACGGTCCGTCTGATGCCGGCTGCAAGTATCTTTTCGGTACAAGGAGGTGTTCGTCCAGTATGATTGCAAGGCTCAAGGGTAACATAAAGGGTTGCTCCTTGTGCTAACGCTCCGGCATCATTGATGGCATTGACTTCTGCATGAGGTTCTCCTGCAGCCTGATGGTATCCTTTTCCTATGACCCTGCCATTTTTAACAATTACGGCACCGACCATCGGGTTGGGAGAAGTAAAGCCCTCTCCCTTTTTAGCAAGGTCGAGTGCCATTTTCATGAAATGCTCGTCGTCCATTATTTCCCGGCTATTCGGGTTTATGTTCGCTTAAAAGGCTTTTTAATTCAGAAACAAAATCATTTACATCTTTGAATTCTCTATACACTGATGCAAACCTCACGTATGCAACATCGTCTATTTCATGAAGTTTGGCCATGACCTTTTCGCCAATTTTGTGGGAAGGTATCTCTTTTTTTCCGGTTTCTCTGAGATCACGTTCTAATTCATCAAGAAATTCTTCGATAATATTAATGCTTATATTTCGCTTTTGACAGGCCTTTTGGATGCCTGAACGTAATTTTTCACGGGAAAATGCTTCACGACGTCCATCTTTTTTGATAAGCATAACAGGGATTTCTTCAATATGTTCGTAGGTTGTAAATCGTCTACTACATGCAATACATTCCCTGCGTCTGCGAATTACATCTCCGTCTTTGCTCAATCTAGAGTCGATAACTTTGTTGTCAATTTCTCCACAAAATGGACATTTCATGAATCTCTCCCTACTAATCGCCATGAAATTTAATTAAGTCGATACCTGCTTCGGTAAACATCTCTTCAGACATGGAATCTGCGTATCCGGAATGGTAGTAAACCTTCTTTATTCCGGCGTTGATGATCATTTTAGCACATATGGAACACGGCATGTTTGTACAGAAAAGGGTTGCATCTTTTATGGAAACACCATGATAGGCGGCCTGAATAATAGCATTTTGCTCAGCATGTATGCCCCGGCACAGTTCATGTTTTTCCCCTGAGGGTACCTTTAAATCTTCACGCAAGCATCCGACATCACTGCAGTGTTTAATGCCAGTCGGGGCGCCGTTATAGCCGGTAGACAGAATTCTTTTATCTTTTACAATCAAAGCGCCTACCGCCCGCCGGATACATGTAGAACGTTTGGCCACAAGAAATGTAATATTCATAAAATAAGTTTCCCATGAAGGGCGATTTTTTTTCTGAGACACTTTTTATCCCGCTGTGATAGACCCGTTACCATATAGAGGAAAAGCTTTGCAAAGTTTGTGTACTTTTGTTTTCGTGTCCTTAATAAGAGCTTTATTGTTGTAATTTTGGAGCACATCAACAATAAGCTCCGAGATTATTTGCATCTCCGGTGTTTTCATACCTCTTGTGGTAATGGAAGGTGTTCCAATTCGAATACCGCTGGTTACGGATGGACTGAGCTTTTCAAATGGTATGGAGTTCTTATTGACGGTAATTCCGGCACGGCCCAGTATGTCTTCAGCATCTTTCCCGGTTATGTTAAGATTCCTTAAATCGATAATCATCATGTGGTTATCGGTACCGCCTGAAACCAATTGTATCCCATGGTCCATCAGATGGTCAGCAAGAACCTTTGCATTTTTAACCACATCTTTCTGATAGGCCACAAACGAATCACTCAAAGCTTCATGGAAAGCAAGCGCTTTTGCAGCAATGACATGCATCAGTGGTCCCCCCTGAATTCCGGGGAATATTTGTTTATTCAATTTAGCGCTATAGTCGGTTCTCGCCAGAATTAACCCCCCCCGCGGGCCTCTTAATGTTTTGTGAGTTGTTGAAGTTATAACGTCCGCAAAAGGTATGGGAGAAGGATGAAGCCCGGCTGCCACCAGCCCGGCTATGTGGGCCATATCCACCATCAAATAAGCGTTTACAGATTTGGCAATTTGGGCAAATGCTTCAAAATCTATGATACGCGGGTAGGCGCTTGCACCGGCAACAATCAACTTTGGCCGATGCTTTTCCACCAATAGTGCCAATTCTTTATAATCAATGGTTTTGGTATCCCGGTTTACGCCATAGTGGAGAAAATTATAAAACTTCCCTGAAAAACTGGCCGGACTGCCGTGTGTAAGGTGCCCGCCGTGGGATAAATTCATTCCAAGAACCGTGTCTCCCGGCTCTAACAGAGCAAAATATACCGCCATATTTGCCTGTGATCCTGAGTGGGGCTGAACATTGGCATAGGAGGCATTGAATAATTTTTTTGCCCGATTTATTGCCAGATTTTCAGCAATATCAACATATTCACACCCACCATAATAACGTTTATCCGGATAACCTTCAGCATATTTATTGGTAAAAACACTCCCCTGCACAGCCATGACCGCCGGGCTGGTAATATTTTCCGATGCAATAAGCTCTAAGGTGTTTTTCTGCCGATCCATCTCCATGATGATTGCATGGGCAATCTCAGGATCCACCTTCTCAATAAGTTCTAAGTCCAAACATCATTCCTTTTTTAAAGAGTGTGCTTTCGGATTTGGTTAAATTGACAGCTCACCTGTTGGCTCAGAATATGAACACCACCTTCTTTACATAATAAAATATTAATCCAACATTACGGTGTCTATCCTGTCAAACTTATCCAATCGACGCTGGTGTCGTCCGCCTTCAAATGGTGTTTCAATCCAGGTTTTTACTATCTCCATAGCAAGTATGTCTCCCACAACACGACCCCCTAAAACCAGTATATTCGAATTGTTATGGCGTCTGCTCATAATAGATGAAAAAAGACCTGTGCAAAGAGCCGCCCTGACATGAGGAAATTTGTTGGCAACCATTGACATACCGATTCCGGTACCGCACATAAGTATCCCGCGCTCAAACTTACCCACTGAAACCATGGACGCAACTTTGATTCCAAAATCGGGATAATCGACCGAATCTTCACTATGTGAACCTACATCCTCGACATCAAAACCTCTGTCAACGAGGAATACCTTAGCCTTTTCCTTCAAATCATAAGCCGCATGGTCACTGCCGATGATAATCGGTGTTCTCTTTTCTGGCATTGCTTTATCCTACCATTGAAATTATTCCTTTTCAATAACAGTACGGCCTTTATAAGTGCCGCAACCAGGACAAGCATGGTGTGGAAGCCGGGCATCACCGCACTGGGGACAAGTCGTCAGGTTAGGACCTGCAATTTTCTGATGAGTCCTTCTTTTATTTCGCTTTGATTTTGATTTTTTTCGTTTTGGTACAGCCATAAGTACTCCTTTAAGCAGTTGTTTTTTAAAAAATTATTAATAAATCATTCTCCTATTTCAAGTTGAAGTTTAACTAATTGAAATAATAATGATTGTCAAGATGTTTCATATACGTTTATTTTTGCTTCCCAATCCACGCCTTCAAATCCTAAACAAAAGATTGGGAAATGTAGCTTCAATTATGCATAAGCCTGAAAGCAAGACCTGAAAGACGTTCTGTGGGCTTGTTGTTTCTGAGGGCAATATTCAGGGCTTTTTTCGTACCGATAAGGATTACCAGATTTTTTCCCCTTGTAATTGCAGTGTATAACAGATTCCTTTGCAGGAGAACAAAATGTTGGGTCATTATTGGTAAAATTACAGCAGGGTATTCCGATCCCTGTGATTTGTGCACAGAAATGGCATATGCAAGAGATATTTCATCCATTTCATCAAAATTGTAATGTATAATCCTGCCATAGTAGTCCACCGAGAGGTCCTTTTTTTTTCTGTCAATAGAGCTTATGATTCCGATATCTCCGTTGAAAACCTCCTTCTGATAATTATTTTTCAGGTGCATGATTTTATCGCCGGGTTTGAAAGTACTGCCCATGGTTTCAATCATAACCGGGTTTGGATTTAAGGCCTTTTGAAGAACTTGGTTAAGGTTGGTCGTACCGATCACGCCTTTGTGCATCGGGGTTAGAACTTGAATGTCATATGCAGGATCGAAGTTGAATTTCTCAGGAATAGTTTTAGTGCACAATTCAACAATCGTAGAAACAACCTTCTTTTGATCATTTTGTTCCAGAAAGTAAAACTCGGAAAGCAAGTCTGAATCATCCAGGGATTTCAGAACCGGAGATTTCCCTTGGCGGACCCTGTGAGCATTCACAATTATAGGACTTTCATGGGCCTGTCTGAAAATTTTTTTGAGATAAAAAACCGGTATTAGTGTTGATTTGATCATATCGGAAAGAACGTTGCCTGGGCCAACGGATGGAAGCTGAAAAATGTCACCCACCAGTATCAACACAGAAGTCATTGGGAGAGCCTTTATCAGATGATACATTAAAAAGGTGTCAACCATTGAAGCTTCATCAATGATCATTGCATCCGTATCAAGAGGATTGTCCTGGTTTTTTTGGAACAGCCCCTCTTTGAAATTAAATCCAAGCGCTTTGTGAATGGTTTTTGCCTTGCTTCGTGTAACTTCGGATAGCCGTCTGGCCGCCCGTCCGGTAGGTGCAGTAAGAAGAACATTCTTCCCAAGGGCTGAAAAGACAGCCGTAATAGATCTTATCAGCGTTGTTTTGCCTGTTCCAGGCCCACCGGTTATGATAACACCTCTATGGGATAGTATTTCTTCCAGGGCATTAAGCTGTTCGGAAGAGAGCGTTATGGACAGTTTTTTTTGAACTTCTCTTGAAATTCGTTCCGCATCTATGCCGGGTGGGGTCACGGGAACAGATAACAGGGCTCTAAGTCTGTTTGCTATGCCGATTTCCGCCTGATGAATTTCTTTCAGATAAATAATTTTGCTGTCAGTACCGTCCGGTGCATTTTCACTAACAAGTTCTCCGGCAGCAAAGAGCATGTCAATCTCATTCAGGGTTATACCAGGCTTTATATGGAAAAGATTTTTGCAGCGTTCAACAATTTGATCTTGATAAACAAAAACATCCCCTTGATTTGTAACTTCTTGTATTATATGAATAATACATGCCCTCACCCGCCGGGGCTGGTCTTTTTCAGTACCCAGCTTCTGAGCGACGGTATCGGCAAAATAGAAACCTATCCCGGGGATATCGGTTGTCATACGAAAAGGGTCTTTACTTATAACTTTGATAGCATCCGCACCATATTCTCTGAGTATTTTTGCACAATAAGAAGTTTGGACACCCATCCTTTGCAGAAACTGCATTAAACTTCTCGCAATATGATGGTTTCCCCAGGCATTACATATCAATGCTGCTTTGGCTTTTCCGATACCTTTAACTTCCAGCAGTCTCTCAGGGTTTTTTTCTATTATTTCAAAAGTTTTTGCTCCAAAACAGATGACCATCCTGTTGGCCATTGAAGGCCCGATCCCCTTGATAATGCCGGATGTTAGGTACTTTCTAATACCGTCGATTGTTGCAGGCAAAACAACTTCATAAGACATAATTTTAAACTGCTGGCCATATCTGGGATGAGTTTCCCAGGCACCTTTAATTTTAAGGTTTTGGCCTGGATTGACAGCCGTCAGTATACCGACAATTGTTACTATATTATTGGTCTTGATGGTTTTTAGCTTTGCAATCGTATAATTGTTTTCAGAGTTGGAATAGGTGATTCTTTCCAGAGATCCTTCAAGAAAAGTTATGGCAGGGGATGTGTTCATAATCGAGCGTTTCGCAAAGGTTTCTGCATAGTGCCCGAACGAAAACTAGGATTTTTCGT
>CAZKDT010000171.1:0-6630 GCA_964551515.1 uncultured Desulfobacteraceae bacterium
CCAGAATTCGATCTGTTTAGGTGCTGATCTTTTATTTATTGAACCTTCTCTACTCACAAGTTTGATGCCTTTTGGAGCCAGGAACTCATTATAAAAGGTTGTTTTTCCGGCCCCATTACCACCAGCTAATATCCACAACTGTTTTGAAACATTCATTCTTGAATCTTAAATTCTCCGTTGTAAAACCTTCCTGTCTGGCGCTTACCTGTAGCAGAATGTACCTTGTCAAGAAGACCCGGCTTTCTCTGACTCGCCTCAAAATATACTGCAGATGATGTCACTTTTTTTCCAAGTTCTCCGCTTTTGCGACTTTCTTCAAGTGAATTAAAGACGTCTGTCGGATCTGCGGCTACAGACTTCACAGATTCGACTTTAATTTTTTTTAAGCCCTGAATTACGGCAAAGACGTCGTTACGGTCCATTACCAATTCTACAGCCTTGCCTAACTCAGCCCAGAATTCGATCTGTTTAGGTGCTGATCTTTTATTTATTGAACCTTCTCTCTTTGCGGCTGCAATCAGTGCCGGATTTAATCTTATTGGACTTGTTAAAGTAGTTGTCATGGCGTATCCTCCTTCCAATATGCTGCTTTATACTACAAATATAGCTTAAAGCTGCATTATTGTCAAATAAAATATCAGCATCTTATAATTACTATATTTTTGTAACGAATAACATACTATCGGAAGGTTTATAATATTTGATATTGAATCATAATCCACAACCCCCAAAGCTAATGCTTCGGATCGTCTAATTCCGGTAAAAGCATAGGTGGGAAACAGGGCTTTATAACGTTCAGCCCTGTGATTATTGGATGTGCTTATAGTGTTATAATAGAAAAGGGGGTGGATGGTGAAATTGGCATCCTGAAGCGACATTCCTTAATCCCCTGTGTAAGGGGTTTGCAAGCCCCGACTATCCATATTTCCTGTGTGAGCGCCTTTCCAGGCGCGACGACAGAAAGTCCCGCTCACAAATCCACACAAATCTGCCGGATTGATAAGAATTCCCTTTTCGAGAGCAGAATAAGGGAAAATTTAAGGTTGTGTGTCATAAGATCATAGATGTTCCGCTTGCAGTGGGATAGAATTTGATGAATCGGCTAATGAGAAGAAAATGGGGTCAAATCTACTATTGACCCATGAAGAAAATGGGGTCAAATCTACTATTGACCCATGGAGAATAGAATGTTATATATTAAAATATGTCACGTCCACTTAGGATAGAATATCCCGGAACATGGTATCATGTAATGAACCTTGGAAGACGGTCCGAATCCATTTTTTCAGATAAACATGATTATTTAATGTTTATTGATCTTCTGATTGAAATATCTGAAATGTGGAATGTTAATGTAGTAGCATACTGCTTAATGACAAATCATTTTTTATGTGGAGCTTAACATAAAAAATGTTATGTGAAGTCCCCAATTATGTGAAGTTCGTCTGTTTTATTTTATAGTTTCCCAGCATCACCCCATTTGGTCAGCAAGTCACTGCACATAATTGTTGCCCTTTGGCAAGATTATTTAGCCATTGCAGGATGTCCGGTTTATGCCAGAGTTCCTTTTTTTTGAGAGCGGGCGCGCCAGCCTTCTCGATCATCCACCGCTTCATATCAATTTCAAGATAAATATGGGTAGTATTGATATCCGCGTGGCCAAGCCAGTAACTCACCATGTTTATATCATTTCCTGATCGTAGCAAATGCGTGGCCGTAGTGTGTCGGATAGTGTGCGGGTTAACCGTTTTTGTTTTAATGGAAGGACACTGATCCTGGGCAGCAATCCCGTATTTTTTGGTGATATAGCGGATCCCGAAACGAGTGATGGGAGCGCCATTGGCATTAAGAAACAGGTACTCAATTTCCGGCTCTTTTGGGGAGCGTTGCTCTATGTAAGCTTGAAGAGCAGTAACCGTTTCCGGCCATAGAGGACAATTGCGATGTTTTTTGCCCTTGCCCAGAAAGTGGACCTGACCGGCCTCATCCAAACGCAGATCGTGGAGCTTAAGATTAACAATTTCACTGACGCGTGCTCCGGTGTTGTAGAGCAGCAAAAGTAATGCCTTATCACGGATTCCGGTCCGGGAGTTGCTTTCCACAGCATCGAGGGTGGCCAGCATTTCTTTTTCTTCGAGGTAGTCAACCGTTTGGTGCTGGGTTCGTTTTACAGGGATCGCGTGGATTCTTTGGCATTGCTGCAGCAAGGCTGGTTCTTCTCTTGCTATAAAGGCGAACAGGCTGCGAATGGCCGCTAACCTTGCATTTCTCGTTCTGGGAGAACACTTCCGCTCTTGTTCCACGTGATCCAGGAATGCAATAATTATCTTCTCCGTGATATCTTGGACTGCAAGTCTGTCCACGGGTCGTCCCATTGTATCGCCCGCATAGCACAGCAGCAGCTTGATGGCGTCACGGTAAGCGAGTATAGTGTTGACCGCAAGGCCTTTTTGCACGGGCAGATAGTGGCTAAAGAACCGTTTCATGTAATTGGCTAATAAATGATTCATGATATTCCTCCCCTGGCTTTGAGGTTTTGCAAGTAGTGGTTATGGAAACGATTATTGACATGCTCAAGCAACTCGGCTGTGGGATGCAGATAGATATGAGTGGAACAAACGTTTACATGTCCCATATAGGTGGCCAGGGCCGGAAGCCCGGCGTTAATATCCTGTTTATTTTTATACCATGCCAATAATCTATGCACTGCAAAGGTATGCCTCAGGTCATGGATACGTGGGCCGGTGTGTTTGTTGTGAACAATGCCACATTTTTCAAGCAGTTGCCGGAAGGTTGCATAGACTATGCAATGGCGTAATCTGTGATCCCGCATGTTTATAAAAAGCGGTGAATCCGGTGTCTTTGGGCTGTTTCGAAGTCGGAGCTCAATATACTGGTTAAGCATCCGGGATGTGGATGGATGCAGGGTGAGCCAGCGTGCCTTTTTGAATTTTCCTTCGGCGATGTAGAGTAAATCACGTTCACTGTAAAAGTCCATGAGTGCCAGGGAAAACGCTTTGCCGATGCGGATTCCAGTGGTATACAAAAGGCCGAAAAGAGTTCGATAGGTATACGGTCGCAACGACTTGGGCGGCGGTAATGCCGAAGCCGCCGAGAGCAAGCCCTCGATTTCCTGTTCGCTAAAAATATAAGGGTGAAAGACCTTTGAGGCGGCAACGCATCTCATGGGCTCGGGCACATGGCAATGCGGTTCTGTCTGGACGATGTGTCGGCATAACTGGCGGACTACGCAAAAACGGTTGAACAGTACCCGCGGACGCAAGTGTGAAAGACTCTCCAGATAGTGATCTATAATGTGCCGGGTAATGAATGAGCCGTCGGGATATTGTTCCGCCAGAAAACGGTCGAAGTATTCCAACAACCGGGTTTGAGAACTATAATCCGTGCCCGAAAGACGGCGTAGCTCGATAAACCGCCCGATCTGTTCGGACAACCAACTGTGAAGTTCGATAGTTTTCATTATGTAACCTCCCTGGGCTATGATAGCCCCACCTGTTTGAGAGCATTGAAATCGACCTTGGTATAGATAAAAGTTGTTCCCAGATGCCGGTGTCCGAGTATGTCGGCTATCTCCTTCAGAGAATGCCCCTTTTGCAGCATACGAGTAGCAAAGCTATGGCGAAAAGCGTGCGCCCCCTGGCGGTGGATTTTAATACCGGCGGAGCGCATATGATGCACGACGATTGCAGAAAGCGTGCTGGATTTTTGAAGGGGGTGATACGGAGCACGAGCAGTAAGAAAAACTTCCCGATAGACACTGGGAGGGTGAGCATTTTGCAAATAATCCAACAGGCTTTGCCCCACTTCGCCTGTCAGAGGAAGAAGACTGTCTTTCCCATTTTTCAAGGCCTTAAAGAATATTCGATCATTAATCCAATCAATGTCTTGCAGGCGAAGGGCTCGAACCTGTCCGCCGCGCACACCGCAGGTGTAGAGCATCCGGCAAATCGCATAATCACGCCTCCCCGCATTACTGCCGCAGTTAATACGGTTAAGTACTTTCCGTGCCTGCTCATCGGTCAATCCGCGGGGTAGCGTAGCCAGTTTGTGAGTGCGCAATACAGGCACGGCACAGTCTAATGGCCGCCTCACAAGACCTCGATATAAACAGAATCGGAAGAAAGTTCGCAGAGCCGATTGCATTGAACGCCGAGCCGAACGTCCCATCTTCTGAGCATATGACAAGAAGAAACGTTCTACAGTCTCGTGAGTCAGTTCCGACATGCCATCGGCTGTTGCCTGCGGACCAAGCCATTTGAGGAATTGACTAAGGGAATGAGATCGGATGGCTATTGTTCCGGGCGCCGCTTGCTGGTAGTCTCGCATCCACTCGATATAGGAATCCAGCAGGGGTTGAAAAATAGCCGATTCGGCCGAGGAATCGAAAAGTCGCAACTGCCGAAGATACCGGACAAAACGATATATCGACCATTGAACGCGACGGAGATGGTTATCAGACCGTTCTCGGGATTGAACCCATAGTGGATATTGTCTGAAAAATCCGTTAACATCTTCAGCCGACAAAATCTGCCGGCCCGTTACCTTTTGCGCATCAAGGTAATCGTTAAAATGAGAGACATTGGACAAGTGCTTACGAATAGTCGATCGACTGAATCCACGTTCCAGCAACCAATCACAATACCCATCCAGAAGCTTTCCCAATGGACCGCTTCGCAATTTGCCGAGTTTTCGTGGACACACAAAAACCAATTCTAATGTCATGGCAACCTCCTTTAACCACCTCGTTTGTCAAGGCTGTTAAAGTAAACATTGCCATTGCACAGAATTATGTGTAGTAAAAACTATGAGAATGGTGGAAAAAGCTTATAAATGACGGGAATACAAGTGCGGGGCTATATCAACTTCACATAATTGGGGACTTCACATAACATTTCTTATGTGGAGCTTAACATAAGAAATGGTTGGGAATCAGAGCCCATGCAAAACATGTTGTATGGGTTTCTAAAAGCACCTTCCCCAGACGATCCAGAAAATTAATCCTGTCAACGTCATCATTAAATATTTTTCTTCGCTCGATGCCTCTTACGATAATATGATGGAGGGCACCGGGAGCATCAATTCGAGCATTACGAACGAGATACTATCATATATTAGATAAAATAGAAACTTATATTTTTAGGGGCGTCACAGAATTCACAGAATTCACTATGCAAGCACGTTAAAAACTTGCAACTTGACCGAATACGACTCACACAGGGGAGACGTCTTCGACCTTCATACGCCTTTGCGTATTTTAAACCCCAGTAGGTCTCTAGCGCTTAACGATGCGTGCGGACATTTAATTACTTTCACCATATTATCCGTCCCTATCCCTTAACCGGGGAGGCTTCCCGGAGGGGTCGTCCTGTCACCATTTCGACCCAATTCGGTACATTGTCTGTGGGGCTTCGCATCCTGTCATCATCGCAACGGCAACACGCCCACGTAGGAACCGGCAGGAACATGCCGGGTACTCTTCCGATGGTATAACCACCTGTTAATATATTTAATTATGCGACATCGTGTCGCGGCCAACGCCTCGCCTGAGCAGCAAACCTAATAAACTTTGGGCTTCCACAGGCTTTTACGAAAAACCGCAATTTTCACGCCGCCTGCTCCAGACTGATGTTCGGTGAAAGGAAATAGAATTACAGCAAATTATTTATAATACACTTTCAAGAATTCATCCCTATATATTCTTGCTTGAGTAAGGATGCTTCTAAGCGTTGATTTTTTAATAGTTGGGTGGTTTGGCATCGTTAGGGGCGTTCGGGTTCCATCTGGATTTTCTCTTAACATCGCGATATGATTACCCTCACGAACGATTTTGAATCCAAGAAGCTCAAAGGACTTAACAACTTTTCGAATTGGAGCGTCAACAGGAAACTTCGACATCAGACAGCAACTCCTGCTTCTGTAATGAAAGCTTCCAGAATTGGTGGGTCAACATCAATTTGTTCAGGCCCGAATGTCTCAATATGAAATTTAATTGCAGATTTAACATCCGCCAACGCCGCTTCGTATGTATCACCTTGACCGACCACAACACCCTTTAAGCCGAGTGGATAAGCAATATATGTGTCAGGATGTTTTTCAACAACTATTTTAAATTGTTTCATAATATTAGCCTCATTCAGATTGGGTTGTGGTAAAATAATAAAAAATTATAACATAATTGAAGTCTAAAAACAAAAAATGGTTGCCGATTATTTTTATACACCGAACGAAAAATTCACCAGACAACAAAAGCCGCCTGGCCTTGGTCGATTTCTCGGCGCGTTCCATCCATGCTTTAAACATCAGGCTCAATTAATTAGCAAACTGTCTAAAAATACAAAGAATTCGAGCTGTTAAAAAGGTTCGCTTTCGACATCTAATCGATTTTACAGCCGACTACAATGCCCCTCCATTCATGCCTCCAAATCCCGTGCGTTCGTTGCATCCATAAATAAATAATACATGGTCAGATGACAGTTATTTACCTGCTTATGGACGTCCCGGAGGTCCTTGCTTATGGACGTCCCGGAGGTCCTCGGAGGTCCTGATTATATAGCAATTGTTATAAGGAAGGATATCACTTTGATTTCATATAAAAAAGCTTTTATTGAA
>CAZKDT010000172.1:0-6569 GCA_964551515.1 uncultured Desulfobacteraceae bacterium
TAAGAAATTATTTTTAAACAGTCTGCATTAATACTTCGGGCATTTCAAGAAAAATAATTATCAATAAAAATAGTAGAAGAAAATTAAGAATACTATTCTCTTTCCGTTTTAGAAAACGGTTAACAATAAAATAAATATTAGTAGACATAGAAAGGATACTATTCTCTTTTCGGTCTAAACGGTTTTTGAAATCGCAAATTAAGTCCTCATTTTCGTAACAGTTCCTTGACAGGTTTAATACCTGGAAGTTTCTCCATTGCCCTGCGGATACTGTCTTGAGACGGGTGGATATAGGGTTCGGCGCTTCGCGTTGAAGAATGACCGAGGATGCTTTGTATTACCAGGATATCAACATTATTATCATTTAGATGGGAAGCCATGCTATGACGCAGCGTGTGGCATGAGATATTGAATGGCACCTCAAACGGGACGTAAAGCAGGATTTCGATAAGCTCATCAATCATGTGCAGGCGGGAAACAGGATATAGATGACATCGATTTAGAGTTGTGAATGCTCTGTACAAACGGCCCCTATATGTGCCCATTATCCAGGAAACCTTGCAGGGCACTCCGGATGTTAGCCTTTTCCCATTAGATCAAATCATTTCATTGATTTTTAATATATTGGTCCCTATAATAGGCCTGTAAATTGAGTTCCACATTGGGTGTCTAAAAGGAGGTTATGTGTTACAGGCAAAATTCAGCATTGAAGAAACGCAATCACAGTTTTTGAATAATTTTAAAGCCTATGGATTTAAGAATAAAAGCTCTATGCTGCGCGCGGCCATAGAACATTTTAAGAAAGAAATGGAACTTAAAAGTCTTAGAAAATCCGCCGAGTTATATTCTAAAATTTATTCTGAAGATGATGATCTAAAAGAATTGACCGAAACCGCATTAAACGGGTGGCCTGAATGCTCAGAGGCTATCGGGATAGGGAGGCCTCACAGCTTCCCCCCCACGCAGCAAACGGGTCCGTACTGCGCGAGTCGGCTGATCAGGAAAGTATCGGACAAGTTTAGCAGAACTCCAATTCACAAAGCCGCCTTTAAGGACTCTGTCAGGATAATCAGCATGCTTCTTGGCGCAGGAGCCACGATCGATGCAAAAGATCAGGCAGGCAGAATACCAAGCATGATTGACTGTGAAAGGAGATATGCCGACACGGTAAGGGTTCGCGAAGAAATAACTTTACATTTTCAGGAGTCGAGGCGCCCGCATGGCAAGGCGCGAGGAGGGCGAATAGCAAGCTATTTAACCGACGAGCAACGCAGCCAGGCGGGATGGATCGGCGCATCAAAATGTGAAGTTATTTTTGAGCGAGCCCTAAGTTATTTTCTAAAGAATAATGCTGACATTGAAGCAACAGATAATCTCCAGTGGATTCCCCTTTTCCGAGGAGTGTTTTACGGCCATTATAACACAGTGAGTTTTCTGCTCCGGAATGGTGCGGATAAAAAACATAAAGACAAAAAGGGGTTGACTGTCTTGGACTATGCGGAGGAGCAAGGTCAGGAATACCTGATGAAGCTTTTAAAACCAAGATAGCAAACAACTGTTTGTGAATATGTTGGAATTAAACATGAAAACGGCATCCAAGGATTCCACAGGAGTTGATAAAACATTGGTCGCTATGTTTCTTAAGATGTCACCGGAGGAGCGACTAAAATCAAATGATAACGCGATACGTGCTATTTTGGAATTGAGAAATGCATACCAACGGCAAAAAAACAACAAGTGTAGACCTAAGCGCAATAATTGAAGGTCTAATAAAGGCAGATGTTAAGTTTATTCTTGTTGGTGGCCTTGCCGCAGTTGTTCAGGGAGCTCCGGTCACAACAATGGATGTGGATATTTTACATAAACAATCTCCTGAGAATATTGCAAAACTCTTCGTATTTTTAAAATCGATTGATGCAATCTATCGTCGTCCGGACAACAAAATTATAATGCCAAAGCAAGAGGACTTTTCGGGGATGGGGCATGCGCTTTTTTCGACCTGTTTAGGACCACTTGATGTTTTGGCCTTTATCGAACAAGAAAAAACCTATGAAGATCTTTTCAAACACACAGTAGAAATTGAGTTCAGGGGTCATACGATTCATGTTCTCAATATAAAAACCCTGATAGAACTTAAAAAAACTTCCAAAGACCCTAAAGACAAGCAACGACTCCCTGTTCTTGAAGAAACATTGCGGCAATTGGAGAAAGAGTCAGGTGAAAGATTTTAAGTATTCAATAGTTTGTCTTGTCTTTTAATTTTATGCTATTAGCCTAGCACTGTTCCTCATTGGTTTTACCAAGAGAGATGAAAATGAAAAAGTGTCCACTCTGCGCTGAAGAAATTCAAGACGACGCTATAAAGTGTAAACACTGTGGTGAGTTTCTGGATGCCTCCCACCACCCAAGCTTTGCAGAGGAAAAGATTCAATGGTATTTCCGAAAATCCTTTATTATCATTGCAGTCTGTTGTGTGGGGCCTCTGGCGTTGCCCCTAATTTGGTGGCGTCCACAAACGACGCGGGCATGGAAGATCGGACTCACAATAGGAATCCTTGTTCTCAGTTGGATTTTGTTCCAAACCACGATGAAATCCCTTGACATTCTCAAGGAGTATTACAAGCTGATTGAAGGACTGTGAAATGATTAAGTAGAACATCTATATGACCTTAGTTTGTCTCTCGTTCATTCCAAAAAAACCAGTCCCATTTTTCACATTTTTCAGGTTCTTTTAACTCAAGATCGCCATTATCATATTCTGAAATCACGAATAGTGTAATATAATGTTTTTGATCTTCTCGGAAAATGTCATTGGTGAACGTGGCGTACCTGATATTTTTGATGTGTATTCCTGTTTCTTCAAAGACTTCTCGTTTAGCGCATTCTTCGATGGATTCTTTATATTCTAAATGACCGCCAGGGAATGCCCAAGTTCCTGCTCCGTGAGCGTTTTTTCTTTTACCCAACAATACCCTATTATTTTTAATGACAATCGCTGCTACACCAATTAAAGGTCTCATGCCCATGTTAATCTCTCTCAAACACATCAAGATGCTATAATGAAAACCTTATGCATTAATCTGCCTTCAGCCAATCCAGACACTTGCTTAAAACCTGGACCTGAACATCCTTTTGGGTGCGCAGATCGGATTTGAGCAGGTTGAATGTCTGATTTCATATTATGCACCAAGCCGGATGAACTCTTTGGGCACCGATCAGTCTTCAATGTCCACGATCTGTGTTTTTATGGAATTTCCCCGGATATGGAGTAAGGCCAACGACGCCGAAGACTTTCGGCGGGGCTGTGAGGCACTGCCGGGATTCACGAAGAGCACGCCGCTGTGTTTGGTAACAGAAGGATAATGGAGATGGCCAAAAATGACGACGTCAAAATCAGCCTGTGACGGGGCAATATCCAGATTCTGAATATCATGAATGATATACAGCAGAGCATCACCCACCTGGATGGCCTCTGTTTCAGGAAGTTCCCTTGGGTCTTCACTCATATCCATGTTGCCCCGGACAACCACGACCGGAGCCATGGATTTTAGTTCATCCATAATCCCGGTGTTGCCAATGTCTCCGGCATGAATAATCAGATCAACACCGTGAAGGGCTTTTATGGCTGCCGATACAAGAATACCATGAGTGTCCGAAATGACCCCGACAACAACATGCTCCTTGTTTTGGAAATATACCGACATAAGCGCCTTTCCGGTTATATCATCGGACGTTTTACCTGAATCTGCATGAAAATTAACGAGAATCTTTAGGTCAATTATGTGAACTGGGTTTATACAACATCATGTAATGATACGTTTTACCCAAATAATATATGGTATGATGTTTTTTTTATTCATTAATTTTCACCCAAAGGACAAGCCGGAGGCGTCCATCTGTTACGTTATTAAGGGCTCGTGATAGTTCACTATGCCTCAGCATTAAGTGCCTTGCATATAGAAAGCCTTCGACTTGTACAATATTCAGGTATAATTTTGTGGTAATTCCAGTGTACCGCTTCCCGTTCCGGTTGAAAAAATTACATACTATTTTCCAATAAAAAAGGCCAGGTTTTATCCTGGCCTGAAAATTGTTGGCGCCATTTGACGTAAAACTTACTTTTACAGCGAAAATCTCCTTATAAGAAACATTAAGAAAGCCTAAAGCGGTCCAGTGTTTCCTTTCTCTTGCGCCAATCCGGTTGGCAACGAGTCAGAAGTGAATAGAACGCCTTTGAATGGTTGTTGTGTTTTAAATGACATAGCTCATGCATAATCACATATTCAATGCAATGCACGGGTACTTTTACGAGATTAAAGTTGAGTGTGATTCGACCTTTGATGCTGCAACTTCCCCATCGTTTGCGCATTTTACGAATCATCAGCAAGGGTTCCGGCACATTGTGTCGTGACGCAACCATATAGCACTTTTCTAAATACCGTTTAAAGGACTCGTGCGCTCGTTTTCGATACCATTGATCTACAGCCTTTTTAACGCGTTGAGTATCATTTTTATCTTCAACCCATACCCAGAGAAAACGACCCAGCAGTTTGGGCGGCTGCATTGAACCTTTCATAACTTTCAGGCGATATTGCCTTCCCAGATAAACAAGAGTTTCTCCGCTGATATATTGTTTCAGAGCTGGCAAGGGATGATAGTATTCCAACTTATCGAGCGTCCGTGCTATCCAGGAAGCCCTTTTTTGCAAAGCTAAATGAATTTGATTAGCATTGATGCTCTTGGGCGCAAATACATCCACGGTCAGTTCCGGAGACACAACAACGCGCAGACGCTTGCGGTCGACGCGATGTAATCGGTATTGAATCAATATAGAGCCAAACTCGATGATATGCTTTTCGGGTTCAGTCTTCATTTGCAATTGCCACCTCTATACACCGATCAATGATGGCGTCGTGATTATCCAATGAAAGATCGAGGCTGTGCTGCTCGGCAACTTCAAAAAGGATGTCGTCGATTTCACCCCGCATTTTGTTGATGGCATCCTGATTGGTGCGCCAATCGCGGATTTTATAGGAGCTTATCCTTTCCGAAACTTGAAGCGCGATATCTGTTCCGGGTTTATCCTTAGCCTCACCGTATTTAGCCAGGGCCTCGGAAACGCAACCAAAATATCGCCGCGCCATATCTTTTCCGATAAGTTTAGAAGGGATGTCGTCATCCGTGTGCGTGACGACTTTTGTTGAGATGTCCTTAATTTTTTCAAGGGCTTCTAAAGCCTGAAGTCTTCCGGCATGGTAGGCTTCGATGACGTCTTCTAAGAGTTTGGAAAACTTTTTATAAAAAGCAGGGTCTTTACCGATTTCCTGCTCGATCACATGCTGGGTTGCAGAAGCGATTTTGTCTGCCTTGGCCCCTACACTCACGCCATTATCTTCGAGCACCTGTTGTCGCTCCCTGGCATTCAGAAGATTGATCGGTATACAGAGTTGCTCAACTTCTCCGGCGCCAACATGCGTATCGATCAGCTTCTTGATCTTGGGCTCATATTCCGAGAAATTAATTGTCTCTTGATAGCGTTGGGTAACTGCCGCCCTTAAATTCTGGAAAAACTTAAGATCTGCCTTGTATCTGTTGATGGTTTTCGGCGCGGTGGTTTCCAGGAAGCCGGCGGACGACAGGGCAAGAGCCAGCGTACGTGCAAATAGACTGAATCGCTCATAAAACTTGTTGCGCAGGTCAGCATCGCGCAGATGCACTTCATAGACTTCCGGGTCCTTGGAGCCTTTCACTTCGCCAAACAGCTCCCATACGTTCGAATGCAGTTGCGGAAGCTCTGCTGCCTTATCGGCAATGTAGGTAACCGTCTCTTCCAAATCCGACCGGTCATAATCGGCAAGAAGGCTACAAAAATCGATGGCTTGGTCCAGCTCTTCAATAACTCCGCTGTAATCAAGAATCAGCCCGTATTCCTTGCCTTCATGAAGTCGGTTGACGCGGGCAATGGCCTGAAGCAGGGTGTGCTCTTTTAGCTTGCGGGCCAGATACAGCACCGTATTAGCCGGAGCATCAAAGCCGGTGATGAGTTTGTCGACAACGATGATGATTTCCGGACTCTCACCGTGTTTGAAGGCGTTGATGAGCTGTTTGTTGTAATTTTTTTCAGTACCGTACCGATCCATCATCGCTTGCCAGAAGCTGTTTTCTGTTTCAGACGGCCCAACGTCTTTATCTTCGCCTTCGCGTGCAGTGGGTGCCGAAATCAAAACCTCGGTGGAAACCAGGCCGAATTCGTCTATGAATTGCTTGTAGTTGAGTGCCGTTTCTTTGCTTGGGGTAACCATCTGTCCTTTAAGTCCGGTTCCCTGATAGGCCATGGCATAATGCAGACTAACGTCCCAGGCAATCATGCGAACTTTCCGGGTGGCTTTATTGAGCTGGCGTTCGGTGGAAAACTTGCGTTTCAGATCGGCTTTCTGGCCTTTGGTCAGCCCCAGGGTGAGTTTTTCAAACCAGCCGTCAATTGCGGCTTTTTCGACTTCCTGGGGCACATACCGCCCCTCGTAAAGGAGTGGTACAACAGCCTTGTCTTCCACGGCGCGTGCAATGGT
>CAZKDT010000173.1:0-6566 GCA_964551515.1 uncultured Desulfobacteraceae bacterium
GCGCCTTAGAGCGAATCAGCGCGCCAAAATTGATGGAGGCAAACAAGAAAGCTTTTGATCTCATCGTGCATGGCCTTGAAGTAGAAGGAGATCCTGCCCTGCATGGGGGCAAAGAAAAGACCGTTGCTATAATCGATTTTGATCATCCTGAGAAGAATGATTTTCTCATAATCAATCAGTTCAGGGTGGATGTTCCGGGCGGAATGACCTTCATTTCTCCCGACATTGTGCTCTTTGTCAACGGAATTCCCCTTGTGGTTGTCGAATGTAAAAGCCCCAAAATATCCAACCCAATGGAGGAAGGGATAAACCAGCTTCTGAGATATTCCAACCAGAGACCGGAGGTTGAAGAGGACGAGGGATGTGAGAGGCTCTTTTACTATAATCAGTTCCTGGTCAGCACATTCCGGCAGGAGGCGCGGGCAGCCACGGTGGGCGCGGGGTATGAACATTATATGGAGTGGAAGGATACAAGCCCTGTTCCCATGAGTGAGATTGCAAAGCGCCTCGGAAAAGAGAAGTTAAACAGTCAGGAGATTCTGATTGCAGGCATGCTGCGAAAGGAACACCTCCTCGATATTATAAGAAACTTCATTCTATTTGATCAGGTGGAAGGACGGCAGATTAAACTCGTGTGCAGGTATCCACAATTTCGAGCTGTGCACAAAGCCATTTACCGCCTCAGGACGGGCAAGACAAGAAAAGAGCATGGTGATGCTGATCAGCGCGGCGGCATTATATGGCATACACAAGGGTCAGGCAAAAGCCTTACCATGGTTTTCATGGTCCGCAAGATGCGGAATCTCCCGGACTTAAAGAGCTTCAAGGTCGTAGTTGTTACCGACAGGATAAACCTTGAAGGGCAGTTGAAAGGCACCGCAGGTTTGACGGGTGAAACCGTTTATCGTGCTAACAATAAGAACGATCTTGCCATGCACATGAAGGAAGACAGCTCCAATATCGTCTTTACCATGGTTCAGAAATATCAGGATCAGGCGCCTCGTGCACAGGATGATTATCAAATTCCTGAGACCCGAATGCTGAAAGCGGCGGCTCCTTCAGGCAAGAAGCAGAGTGAATACAGACTCCCCGCAAAACCGATCCTGTTCCCCATCTGGAATCCTTCTGACAAGATATTGATTCTGGTAGATGAAGCCCACCGCTCCCATACCAGCATGCTGCACGCAAACATCATGCGGGCCCTGCCAAATTGCGCCATGATCGGATTTACCGGAACACCCATTATCGCCGGACGAATCAGAAAAAAGACCCATGAAATTTTTGGCGATTATATTGACCAGTATACCATTGAGCAGTCACAAAAAGATGGCTCCACCCTCAAAATTCTATACGAGGGCCGCAAGGCGGAAGCCAGAGTCGAGGGCGGGAGGACCCTGGATCAGTTCTTTGATGATATGTTCAGATCGCGAACAGAAGAAGAAAGGGAGGCAATACGGCGCAAGTATGGAACTGTGGTAAATATCTTAGAGGCAAAGGATCTCATTGCCGCAAAAGCAGAAGACATGCTACTTCATTATGCCGCAAATATCCTGCCCAATGGATTTAAGGCCCAGGTTGTGACGGTGAGCCGGCGGGCCGCCATCCGGTATTATGAAGCCTTTACGAAAGCAAAGACCAAACTTTTGAGACGACTTGAACTGCTTGACTCGAATCTCTTTAATTTGCCTGAAGATGAGCAGGAAAATCTGGATGAAGAGACGCGGTTTCTGATCATTGCCTCAAAAAATAGAGATATTGTAAAGGAGCTTGAGTTTGCAGCCATTATTTCAGGGGATCATAATGACCCTCCTTCATATAAGGAACATACGGACAAGGCGAAACAGGAAATCCTTGTGGGAAAGGATGGAAGATTTAAAAAGCCCCTGAACAAGGATAAACTTGCCGTCGTTATCGTAAAAAGCATGCTGTTAGTTGGATTTGATGCGCCGGTGGAACAGGTCATGTATCTTGACCGTTTTATGCAGGGGCACGAACTCCTGCAGGCCATTGCCAGGGTCAACAGGCGGTACACGGGAAAGACCCGCGGGCTGGTTGTTGACTATTTTGGCGTTGGTGATCGCCTGACAGAGGCGCTGGCCATGTATTCGCAGGATGATATCAAAGGTGCGTTGATTAATATCAAGGACGAGCTACCCAAATTGGACGACCGGCACAGAAGGGTTATAGGGCTGTTTAGCGAAAGGGGGATTGCTGACATTTCGGATATCGACGCTTGTGTTGATGCATTAAGAGACATTGAACTGAGAGCAGAATTTATCAACAAGTTTGCGGAATTTGCAGAGAGCATGGACATCATATTGCCGCGCCCCGAGGCCTTGCCATATATCTATGACATGAAGCTTCTTGGATTTATTAATAAAACCGCAGCTAACCGATATCGAGACTCACAACTTAACATCGCAGGGGTGGGCAATAAGGTAAAGCAGTTGATCGATGAGCACATTATTGCACAAGGCGTTGATCCAAAGGTTCCACCCATATCTATTCTGGATAAAAATTTTGAAAAGGAAGTGGGTACGATCAAGTCAAAGAAGACACAGGCCCTGGAAATGGAACATGCCGCCCGGTTTCATATTGAAAAACATTACAACGAAGATCCCGCTTTTTATAAAAAGCTCAGTGAAAGATTGAAGGATATCCTCGATGCCTTTCGTGATAACTGGGAAGCCCTGGCAGCAGAACTTGAGAAATTCATCCATGAGACAAAAAAGGGCCGGGAAGAAGATCGGACAGGTCTGGATCCAAAGACACAGGCGCCGTTTTTGGGAATCCTGATTGATGAATTCGGGGAAAAACCGGAAAAACGGAAAATGAAAGATTTCTGTGAAGCAGTCATCGATATTGTGGATCATATCCGGCAGGAAATCGGTATTGTTGATTTTTGGCGAAACAGACATGCACAGAGCATATTAAGAACGTGGATTATCAACGAAGTAGATGATCGCAATCTTGTTCCTTTCGACAAACAGGGAAAACTTGCGGATCGTTTTATGGAACTGGCAAAGCCCCTGCATTTAAGGCTGATCAGATCGTGATAATAATGGAAAAAATGGACTGTCTTGAATATAGATTGAAGAGATCTAATCGAAAATCCATGGGAATTTCTATAGAGAGAGATGGGGCTGTTATCGTGAAGGTTCCTCATCAAGCAGAACTGAAGGACATCGAGAAGTTTATTTCTGAAAAGAAAATATGGATTTATCAAAAACTGGCTCAAAAGAAGGCTTTAAATAGAGAAGGGCCAAAGAGAGAATTCGTTAATGGCCAGGGATTCTTATATCTTGGTAAGAGTTACCGGCTCAAATTTATAGATGATGCCCTTAGATCGCAAAAGTCACCGCAAGCAGCGCCGCTTCGGTTATGGCGCGGCTATTTTGAGCTCGCAGAAAGCGAAAGGGCTACTGCGCGCGAGAGCTTTATATCCTGGTACAAAAAACAGATTAAAAAGCAGCTTAAAGCCCGCATGCCACGATATGATAAAAGGATCGGTGTGACAGTAAAAAACCTAAGGATTTTGGACCTTGGCCACCGCTGGGCATCGTGTGGACGAAACGGTATTATCAATTTAAACTGGCGTACAATTATGGCTCCTATCTGGGTCTTTGATTATATTCTGGTTCATGAAATGGTTCACCTTATTGAGCGTGCTCATTCGGACAAGTTTTGGCGTCTGGTAGCCCGCGTGATGCCGGACCATGAAGAGCATGCACTGTGGCTCAATGAAAACGGAGCGGATTTAGATCTATGAAAATGGCTTCGTTGCTATAAGATAAAAGAAATGGGACCAAATCTACTATTGACCCATGTCAGATAAAATATTCGATGAGAAGGACGGAGATCCTGTATAAGTTTACCCTGTCTGGAATGATGAGTATTTGAAAAACATCAGGCAAAAGGTTTGTTGGTTATGGAGTAAATGTTTCTGAAAAAATTGCTGCACAGGCCGTTCCTCTGATTGGAGCAGCAGGAGGTGCATTGATAACACAATTTTTATCGATCATTTCCAGGACATGGCACGGGGTCACTTTATTGTACGCAGGATTGAGAGGGTCTACGGGCCTGATGAGGTTAAACGTCAATATGAAAAACTGTGATTGGTCTGAATATCTTGGAATATCTACAATCTATTGGAAATAAAGAGAGATCTCAAGGAAGAAGCCAAGGAATGGAACAGGACAATTGCTGAAGAGCGTCCTGAACATGTTCAAAAAGGCATTAAACCAAAAACTAAACGTAGATCAAAAACTGTTGAGTTATTGAGAACTTGAAATGTTTCCGTTCAACCGGACAAACCGTCAATCAGCGCCATTACATTTTGACCCAGAACATTATGGTTGTAGCCACCTTCCAGAATTGCAAAACAACCGCCGCCATTCCGTTCCGCGGCCGACTTAACCCGTTGGCCGATGATTTGATAGTCTTCAGTAGCGAGCAGACCGCCCCAATCCTCCTTATGGTTGTCAAATCCAGCGGATATGCCGATCAGATCAGCGTGACAATTTTCCATTTCTATGGTGACCCGGTCGATATAAGCACTTCGATCAAATGAATCAATATTACAAACTGTTACATAATCTTTACTGCTAAGAATATTGACGTTGCCATCCCCGAAGTGCAAATCAATGTCCAATACATATGCTTCCTGGATTTGCTTGCTTTGTTTTAACGACTCAAGGGCAATAGCCATATTATTGAAATAACAAAAGCCCCAGGCTGAACCCGCGGAGGCGTGATGACCCGGAGGTCGAATTAATCCGAAACATGGTTCGGTCAAGCCCAGTGTCGCTGCCTGTATTGCGCCTCCGGCGGCTAATGCCGCTAGGGAATAAGGCCCTATTCGGTGAACACGTTCAATATGGAGTTGGGTATGAACCGCTGAGATTTGGGATTGGGTTGCCGGAACCGCCGTTATAAATTCTACCCGAGATTGGATGGTTTGAACGATTGCCTCCATACGCCCTCTCTCGGCCGCAGGATCAGATGTATAAACCTTATAAAAATCCTCATGAAAAATTACTTTCATCATGATCTTACCTCCGCTGTTAAAAATGAAAAACCGATGTTTTCGGCCTATTTATGGTGCATATAGGTAACATCTCAATAAATTATGGATTCGGCTCAATATCACCATTTAATACACCAGAAATTATTGAAAAGTTGCGCAGATAGTTGTTTTGTTTTTAATTTTTTGAATACATTTTCATTGCTTATTTTTGGATGTTTCGCCTTCCTGAATTATGCCGTGTTTTCGACATACAATGAGTTTGCTTTTCCCGGTCGGGGAAGAGTACCGCGAGACGTCCGGAAATATCCGCCGAAACGGGACCAGCCCTCCTTTAACAAATTCTATAGCATCAGCAGATCCCATTGTCATCATTCTGATATTGAAAAGGATCTTAATAAGGGGATGATGAGGCACTTCGTGTTCCATGAGCAATACCGACCCGTTGAAACATATGACGCGTTTCATTTCCTGCAAGGCAGTTTGCCGGGTCGGCCCTTTCAGTTCATACAACGCATGGGAGCAGGTAACAATATCAAAACTCTCATCAGCAAAGGGGAGAAATGCCGCATCTCCTTCTATGAAGATAGTTTTTCGGGATTCCTGTTTGTTTCGCGCTTTACCTAACATCCCCCGGGAAAAATCGTAGCCCACGGTTACGCTTTCGGGATATCGATTGGCAAATGCCGCAATAACAGCTCCTGTACCGCAACAAATATCGAGAATCCTAGGGTTGGATTTCTCCTCCTGGTTGGCCATCTCGACCAGAAAGTTCCGCGTATCTCCGGCATCCCGACGCGCATGCAGATTTATAAATGCATCATACACATAAGAGAAAACATTATAGTAATTTCGTCTTCCGGTTCTTACGTTTGACATGGTTGCAAAAAATTTCCCTCCCTCACGGTGTTTCCTCACTGCGAGGTCCCGGGTAGCTTGGACAGTTATGTTGATCCTCGATGTGCGGCTTGATGTCCAAAATAGGTGTGCCATCGATCATATCCAGACCCCGCACCCGAATCCGGTTGCCGTCCTTTGATATGACCTCCAGTACCGAAAGGCCGATAGCGTTGGGGCGCCGGGGTGAGCAAATGCTGAACACCCCCATAGCCCTATCCCGGCGGGGCGGCGTCTGCTTTAGCAATTCGGGTGTAAAAGGTGAACTCTTGTGAAAATGGAACAGCGCCACGATTCGCTGGCCGGCATTAATATCCGAAAGACCCTCGGTATATTTGGGCAAGATTTCCAGCATACCCTCCACATCGGAAACACTCCAATGTCGTGGCAACTTTCGAGCTCCTGTGCGTACCGTTCCAATGGGAGTAAAATTGATAACCATGGATATTCTCCTGAAATATTTTACATATGAACCGTCTTGAAAAAGTTCTGAGTTATAAACAATGAGACCTTTGAAAAATGTCCTGTTTTGTTCAAGACCAAGGAAGGCGACCTTTTTAACCACAGGAATACATTGAGTGTTTTGAGGATTAAAATTTGAGCCTGACGCCGGGATTGGGCAAAAGGGGGCGTTTTGCAAAGGTCT
>CAZKDT010000174.1:0-6562 GCA_964551515.1 uncultured Desulfobacteraceae bacterium
TCACCCATTCCCGACAGCCGGATTTTCTGGCCGTCCCTGACTCCCGGCGGTATTTTGACAACCAGCTTTTTGGACCTTTTTTTAAGAAAATACGCGTAAGGACCTCCTTCCTGAGCCTGTATCGGACTTAAACGAATGACATCATTAATGTCGGCGCCGTTTTCCGGCAACTCTACACCGCTAACTTTTTCTATAAGGTACCGGGAAAGTTTCCCCATTTTGCCAGCCAGGGAGGAGAACTGGGATTGATCGTATTTTCCTCTTCTCAGAGGACCGGTAAAGATAAATCCTCTGGCAAACATGCCGGGTCTCTTAAATTCAAATCTCCGGTATTCTTTACCATAAAACTCCGTGAAGATATCATCAAAACTCCTGAATCCAAATGCTTTGGCCATTTCCTCAAAAACATGATTGATATCCGAACCGCTGAAAATATCCTGTTGGGAATAATTGTTTCTAAACCGGCTGTAAGCATCAGGTCCGAACTGTTGTCTCAACGCATCATATTCTCGTCTTTTCTCCGGGGAAGAGAGAACCGCATAGGCTTCATTAACTATCTTCATTTTTTCAGCAGACCCCGGATTTTCTTTGTTACGATCCGGATGATAGGTAAAGGCCAGCTTCCGGTAAGCCTCTTTAATCTCCTTTGGAGTAGCATTTTTATCCACACTCAAAATCTGGTAATAATCTTTTTGTGTCATTATATTTAAAGCTCGTTAATTATTTCAGCAGTCGAAATGTTTTTGTAACTACTCAATAAGTTCCGGGTTGCTAATTTTAGTTTGATTCTCAGTTGTTAAATGGTTATTCACCACGAAGTGCACGAAGAAACACGAAGTCACTGTTTTTTATTGCATTTCTTCGTGGGCTTTGTGATCTTCGTGGTAAGAAAATCATAATGCGATGCTTGTACGCAGTCCTGAAACACAGATCATCTCCGGACTTTTTGAGAAGTTACATGTTTTTCTTATAAAGTTTTGTAAATAGTTAATAAACAATCAGCAGCGAAATTAAACACTGTTTGAATACACCATATAGTTGCATAAACAACATGACAAAATGGGTTTAAAAGCAATAATTACAGGCTATTCAATCTGTTTTAACTGTTCTGCTGGAATGAACTCCAGATGGCATCCTGAAATCAGTGAAAAACAGCCATGTTATTTACCCTACGGGAAAGCCGATGGCACCGCATCTCCAGCGTTGTCAAGGGCTTGCGGTAAATTACTACAGCTGCACCCTTGACGCCTTGGATCTGCAGCACCCTCGACTTTTACAACGATAGAGTACATTAGAGATCGTTAAGGTTAAATCTTGACTTTCGATCAGGATTAAAGTTCTAAAACGTCGCCGGGTTTCATTACCGTGACCTTTGCCGAAACTTTCTTTTCAACTTTGACGGCCCAGTCATAGGGATCCTGTTTGATCATATCAAAGGTATTATAGTGAACCGGAACCACCTGCTTGGGTTGTATAAGCCTGACTGCCCGCACGGCATCGTCGGGTCCCATGGTAAAGTTGTCACCGATGGGCAAAATGGCCAAGTCAATCCCTTCTTCACCGATAAGTTTCATATCAAAGAAAAGGCCGGTGTCACATGCATGATATATCTTTTTCCCCTGTATGTAAAACAAAAAACCACATGGATTGCCGCCGTAAGATCCATCCGGAAGGGAAGATCCATGATGAGCAATAGTTAATTTTACACGGCCCCAAGGGTAATCAAACCCGCCGCCGATGTGTTGGGGGTGAACGTTTTTGATTCCCTGATTTACGATCCAGTTGTGAATTTCAAAATTTGAAATCACCATTGCCCCGGTTCGTTTTGCAATTTCTATGGTATCCCCCAGATGATCCCCGTGACCATGTGAGACAAGGATATAATCTGTTTTGACATCGTCTGCTTGAACAGGAGCCAAGGGATTTCCACTAATAAAAGGATCTATCAGTAATTTTGCCGTGTGAGTTTCAACCATAAAACAAGCATGCCCGTACCAGGTAATCTTTAGTGTCATTTGGGACCCCCTTTTGTAAGAACTTTTTTATCATCTATAAAATAAATAAACAATTTAAAAGAATTGCAATTCATAAGCAAAAAGTGACCCCGTGCTCGGAGCTTCCACGTTTTACATGAAAATAAATTATGTATGCACCGTTAATATACTGCATGATCTGTGGCAGATTTCCGGAAGGAGTTTTGATCAACAGATGATAATGGTTGGCCATCAAACAGAATATACAAATAACTGCATCATATCTTTTTGCAGCCGATTCAAAATATTCAAGAAACTTTTTCCTGCACACTTGCTCTTGAATACATTTTTACATTCATTACCCCGGAAAGTCACATGATAAAAGGCTCCGGGATAATTTATTCTCAAGGAACGAGCCATTATCGATTCTTTTTATATGCAGCTAATGTGTTAGCAAATTTTATAACCCTTTGCCCAATTGCGAGTCAACCGAAATCCAACCGCCATGGTTTTTGACAATTCCGTACACTGCAGCCATGCCAAGCCCGCGACCCTGAAATTTACTGGTGAAAAAAGGTTCAAATATCTTACGTCGGGTCTTGACGTCCATTCCTGCTCCATCATCCTGAACCATGAGACAGACATAGTGCCCCGGCTTAAGGCCGGGACGGTATTTCGTGAAACCTTCCTCGATTTTTTTGCTTACGGTCTTTATTATGATGCGCCCCCGGCCTTCTGTAGCTTCAGCGGCATTGGTCACCACGGCTGAAAGCGCCATATACATCTGGGTGATATCCGCATTTATATTGGGAATATTGCTTGCAAGATTTGTTGGCCTCAACCAACAGGCCGTTTGGATCGCAAACGGCAATGCCGATGGGAGACTTTGAAAAAATCTCTCTGAATCTTCTCTGTGAGCATTTCAGCGAATCCTTAAAAAACAGAAAAGCCAGATCGTTTAAATCACAAATCTGATAACTTAGAATACAATATATCAGCCATATAAACGATATTCCCAGCGATTTCTATAGCTTCATCAGTGCTTATTTGGTCAATTGTAGCTTGGACACTTCCTTTATTCCCAACAGCTTCGTACTTGGTTAATCTTTGAAACATATCACTGAATTTAAGGCGAATTTTCTTCGGCAACTCTTCTATTTCGAGGTGTATTAAATGGTTAATAAAGGCATCTCCAATTCTTTCTTGAATATTTTTAGGGCTTGTAGCCATCTCGGTAACCGCACCTTTGAATTTTTTGTTTGCATACGCGTATTTCATATAATCCTCACTTTCTCCCTGAATTTACCCACGAACAGGAGTCAGACATGCCTTTCTTTCAGGTACTATCCAATCACCTGCAAGATGGTTCCGATTTACTTTAAACGAAGCTTTTTTCAGAATGAGTAAAACGGCATGTTCATTCAAGAGGTTCAAGAAATTTAGGGTTCGTCATCCTCATTCTAATTATTTTATTCTTCTTTTTTTATCATTTTTGTGGTAAAAACAAAACCGATCTTTTTTGGTTCCGGCTTGTCCGGGTCAGGTAACTCTCAAAATTCAAAAGAGGAATTCAGAAAGCCCGTTGTATAATCACGATAACTGTAAAGAACTTTATAATCCAGGTTTTTGTAACATCATCGGGAAAGATAAAAAGTGTCTTAGAAAGCAACAAAAGTCAAAAAATAAAATGAAGATTTGAACTGATTTACGGAAATGATAATTCTTTTTTAATTTTTAAAGGGAGGCGATATTTATGGCTACCAAACAACAAAAATATGAAACTTTAAAAACTGCTATTGAAATAGCTAAAGAGTATGCGAGAAGCGCAGCTGAAGGTTATCCAACAGGTGTTATGAAAGATTCATACAAAGCAATTATCGCGATTATTGATGAAATCGAAAACAGTGATGGGTAATCCTTTCTTCCCTTGTTTTCAGAAACCGCCTTCTGTTGCACCGGGTCAATTACCGGAGGACCCGATCCGGTGCCAAAGTCCGGCGGCGGGTTAAAATTTGAGACTGTTGACAAATCCCCTTAGCGGGGACACCGGTATTGGACAAAAGGAGGGTGTAAATCAAGACTGTTGTTTGCTAAGATGACCATGGCTATTTGGTTTCAGGCGCCAGTGCTTCTGTTCATCATTCCTGACACCTGAAACCTTAAGATCGCGAGCTTTTAGCCCTTAGATCGAGAAAAAAAAGCCGGGCAATTGCCCAGCCTTGGAAAACGGTTTAACGTATCAACATCCATCAAGCCTTGGCGAACCGGTCATTGAGTGAAACCAATCCCAGAGATCTTCCATTTCTTCCTTGTGGTCTTTCAATATTTTTTCCATATACCGGGCATTTTCAACGGCTATCCCCCCTTGCTCTGCTAAAGCAGTGATGAACTCAATTTCCTTATAAGTAAACTCCCTGGATTTAGAATCATAAAGACGGAGTGCACCAATAACATTATCCTTAAAAACAACGGGAACGGCCAGAATCGATTTAATTCCCTCTTTTTTACACGCTTCCGGATATTGCAGCTGCCTGTCAGTCTCAATATTTGGCACAACCACAGGTCTTTTGCTCAATACGGAGTCAGGAATGCTTTTATCCGCAAGAATTGGGCCTTTGTTAATAAATTCCTGGCTTAAATTACGCTGGGTTATAAGCTCCAAACGGTTTTCTTTTTTATTCCATAAGCTGATGGCGCCCGCTTTCATATCTAAGGAATCAATCCCATGTTTTACGATCAAATCCAGAACGTCTTTTAGATTTCGCGTTGAGCTGATTGCCTTACTGACACTTACAAAAGCAGAAAAAAAATCTTTTTCCCCAAACGGCATAAGGATCACCTCCTCTTTTACCAAAAAATTAACTTTATAAAATAACATTTATTCATATGTAGTTCGGAAAGTCAAAGCTTTTTTCTTAAGCCAACCATACAAAATTCATTGACAAATTTCAACCGATTCTTTATTAGATAAATCTGATTGATGATTAATTCAGGAGGTTGCCATTAACAAACTAGAACTTATAGAGACTCCAATGCGGGCTACGCCCGCAACCCAAGGGCTGAAAAACTACTTTCACAAAAAACCGCCAAGACCCGCATTATATGCCGAGTTTCGGGCATGTCAAAAGATTTTCTTGTTTTTTGTAACAGGGTTTAAGCCAATAAAGTACTAAGAGAGGATGCGGGACTCACAAAACCCCAAGCAAATGCTGTGATTGAGACATTCTTTAGTACAATAAAAGATGGACTTGCAAAAGGGGATCGGATAGAAATCAGGGGATTGAGTTCTTTTTATGTCAAGAAATATAAAGCGTATGCCGGAAGGAATCCCAAAACCGGAGAACCGACCCAGGTTAAATCCAAAAAGCTGCCGTTTTTCAAGTGTGGGAAGGAGCTAAAAGAAGGCGTGGATTATTAAAACACGGACACCCGAATTCCTTAGCAATGAAACCTTAAACAAAAAATGCAAGTTATGGGCATTTTCAGTATATTACTGTATCGAGTTTGCGGAGAAAAATAATGAGAGGAATTTTTCTGAGGTGGTTAATTCTAACAGTTGCAATTATAGTAACATCTTATTTGCTTGATGGAATATACGTACGTAATTTTTTATCCGCATTTTTCGCTGCAGCGATTTTAGGAATATTGAATGCTTTTTTTCGGCCCATATTATTTATTCTGACACTTCCCATAAATGTTTTGAGTCTCGGACTTTTTACCTTTGTGATCAACGCAATCATGCTGATGATGGCCTCCGGGGTGATATCCGGTTTTAAAGTTTGCGGATTTTGGCCGGCGGTTTTTGGATCGCTATTGATCAGCCTTGTCAGTTGGGTTCTGACCTCTTTTATAAATGAGCGGGGAACGGTACATTATATTGATTTAAAAAAAGTAAGCCGTAACCGGTGGGAATAATGCGCAATTCGGGACTTTCGTGTAAAGATTGCATTTACTGAACAGCTATGCGCGAAAGTCCCGTCGTCGTAACGACTTGGTCATCAGAAAAAAAACACAACTTACGGACATATCCGGACTATTTTTCTGCACAGTTTATCGGACATTGTGAATAGACGCATCGTTTACATTCATATCTTCTCAACGTTGTACAAAAAACCATAACAGAGAGAAAGTAAATAACCAGCAAACCCGGTTGTAACAACAAATAATAAAGCGGAAGCAATACGATAACTAAAGGTATAACCAGGGCCACGGTTTTTTCAAACAAGTTTAAGGGGCCGGGATTTTCCTTAAAAAATTTAGGAATTCCCCAAAAAAACATGCACTTGGTACCTTTGGGACTTTGAATGTAATGAGGGCAATGGGTACAGTAAAATTTGTAGATGACCACGACGAGCAAGATACAGCTTATTATATAACAAATTAACCATAGAATTGACTCCCTGGCAATGGCGATACATGCTGTAATAAACGGGACGGAAACCACCAGGTTCCAGTAAAGAAAATCACCAAAGTTATGTCGCGTCTTTAATTGTGATTCCTGTTCATTCATATTTTTATTCCTCCTTTATTTTGCCCTGAAAAACCTGGTCCTTTGGGCCTCCAGCTCCGCTTCTCTCCGAGGCGTAGGA
>CAZKDT010000175.1:0-6545 GCA_964551515.1 uncultured Desulfobacteraceae bacterium
TAACCCATTGAAATTATGGCTATCAACGTAAGGCGGGACAGTTGCTTTGGCGGATGCGTCGCTTAGGCTCCTTAATCCACCCTACGTTCAGCTTACCAACGTAACTTTGTAGGGTGGATTAAGCGAAGCGAATCCGCCAAAAAGCGGGAAGTGTCCCGCTTTAAATTGGCAGCCGAAATTATCAAAAGGGATGCCTCCCCTAAATCCGTTATAATCAGAATATTTTATTGCTACAGCATATTGGCTGAAAGAACTATCTGTTGGTTTTAAAAGCTAATTATTAATAACTAACATTTAACGGCTCAAAAACTTCGATTTGGAAAATATCCTTAATCTACCGGAAATATGGCAATTTCAGTTTTCCGTTCAGGCACTAAGTATAGATGATATATGGGAGAGTTGAAACGATAGTGTCTCAGAGTTCGCACAAAAATAACCTTACAGAATTGGCGCTCGGATTTAGGTCAGGTTCAGAGTCCAGTCCTTTTAACGTGAGATTGAACAGCCATGTACCGGCTTACAGGGTCAGTGACTGTTAATGCCCGTTTGCTATTCATTCCCACGCAGAGCGCAGGAACGAGAGTAAATAGTACTTGTTGTCGGTAATCGCTGCATATAAGGAACGATAAGATTACTTCGCTTCGCTCGTAATGACATGCAGGAGAATACCTCATGAACGGTTACTGATAAAATAAGACTCAATTTATTTAACATACAATATCAACAAGTTACTGCCTTGAAAGGGATGGCTCGGAGCCTTAGAAACCTTGACTATGGAAAAGATTGCTATTCTCGGACAGCCTCCCGGTAGATTCTAAAGAACGAAAGGTGCTATAAAAGTGGGCTATTACAAGGTTTTTGCCCTTTAACATCTCCTGAAAATGGCCTGAAAATGAAATGCCAAAATGTCAGGTTATTTTTGTGCGGGCCATTAAATGACGAAGAATCAAATCAACTTGCTGATGCTAACATGAAAAAACTCTAAAAGTGTATCGTATTTTTGATTGAGACACTTTTGTTTTACATCAGATCTCGGAAATCATAGATTGAATAAAAATGCAAAAAGCCTTGTTATTCAGGTCTTTCGAACATTACACAATGATTTATTGGACAGACAGGCTGCCAACTTAAAATGGGACACTTTCCGCTTTTTGGTGGATTCGGTGCGCTTAATCCACCCTACAAAGTTACATTGGCAGCCGACAGATACAAGCAAAAAGGTTGATTAAAAAACATATAATGCATAGAAATCTGTCATTTCAGGGCAGGCACAGGGACCTGCCCCTACGCAGGGGCAACCCTCTGTGGTTTCCCATTAGAAAAATATTACCGATTGAAGTTGGTTTGTCACTTGTTTGAAATAAAGGTGTCCAAAAAATTACGTTTAAAATGCCATTCATTCCGAGGTCTGTTCATACATAAAGTTTTTGTAAGTTCGCCCCCCCCTGTTGCACTATTACAACTTGTTTCGATCTGTGCGGTTAGCCGTTAGTGATCAGCATTAAATATAGGATATAACATATAAAGAAATGAATCAACAGGTCAATGAGCTAAAGAGGATGCTGAACAATTTTATCAAAAAGCTAAGGCACAGAATAAATTAAAATATTTTTTCAATTCTTGACATAAGTCAAGGTAAGGAAATGCCCGTTACAGTAATTTATAATCAAAAAGGAAACAGTGGTCAGGAAGATTTATTTACAACTATTAATTTATACAGGAGAAAATTATGTTTTGTTTTCAATGTCAGGAGACAGCGAAGAACACAGGCTGTACGGTAAAGGGTGTTTGCGGAAAACCGGAAGTAACCGCAAACTTGCAGGATCTTTTAATATATGCGTTAAGAGGTATAGCCGTTTTTGGTGAAAAGGCAAAAGAGCTCGGTATCCATGATAAGAAAACCGGATTATTTGTTGCTCAGGGTCTTTTTGCGACAATTACCAATGCCAACTGGGATAACGACCGGTTTATCGCCATGATCAAAGAGGCCTTAAAGCGGAGGGAGGCGCTTAAAGAAGCGTTTGAATTAGACGATATTAACGACCTGCCAATTTCATACGATATTGCCTGGTATGAGCAAAAAGCAGTAGCAGTTCTTTTGGCTCTTCTTTTTCTTGGGGTTAAAGGTATTCGTCTGGGGCCGACTATTCCTGCATTTTTTTCGCCGAATGTCCTCAATGTTCTGGTGGAAAAATTCCATATTAAACCTATAAACACAGTAGAAGCGGATATTGAGGCCATGATGGCGGGAAAGTAAAGGCCATGGTGTTTTATGACAGGATTTACAAGCCTGTCCCGGCGGTATGCAACACAATCACTCGGAGGCTGTCAGAGAATGCCCTTTTTCCCAAACTCTATGCTCAAAAAATTATCCTCGAAATATTGGCATCCTTCAAATTTAGTTTGCATTTTTTAGATGCTGGTTATTGCTTCGTTCCCATGCTTCAGCGTGGAACTCTCATATGGTATACGTTCCCACGCCGGAGCATGGGAACGAGAGGTGCAATTTTACATTAAAAAGTGTAAACTACTTTTGGCTTTTAATGAAGGATGCCGAAATATCAACTATATGTATGCGGTAATTTTTTGAGCAAGCCTTGATTTTGGAAAAAATTGCTATTCTCGGACAGCCTTCCAGTCTATCATGTTTTCCGTCGAAACCGGAAAATTGGCTTATTGAAGCCTATGGACCGGGTCTGAGCCGGGGGGATGATCAGGATACAAAAAAAAGGAGGAAAATCATGAAATGTCCAGGTCAAGATACCATGTATTGGAAACCGGGAGCCATTTTTGATACAAAATGTCCGAAATGCGGGCATAAAGTAGAATTTTTCAAGGATGATATAAGCCGCAAATGTACAAATTGCGGATACAAATTCATCAATCCTAAAATGGATTTTGGTTGCGCTTCTTATTGCCCATTTGCTGAAAAGTGTATGGGAAATCTTCCACCTGAACTCCTGGCACAGAAGGAAGATTTGTTAAAGCATCGGGTAGCCATTGAAATGAAGAGGTATTTTAAAACCGATTTCAAAAGAATTAGCCATACCACACGTGTAGCAAGGTATGCGGAAAGGATAGGTAAAGCCGAAAATAAGGGGAATCCGGCAGTTATTTTATCTGCTGCATACCTTCATGATATCGGAATTCGTGAAGCAGAAAGAAAATACAACAGCGCTGCGCCAAAATACCAGGAACAGGAAGGCCCACCCATCGCACGATCCATATTGGAAAAGCTTGGCGCCAAAGAGAAACTTATAGAAGAAGTATGTGATATCATCGGTCATCATCATCATCCCAGGCAGGAAGAAACCGCCAATTTCAAGGCGCTGTATGATGCGGATCTTATTGCAAATATAGAGGATAACCATAAGGATAAACCCATAAGCGCTGAAAAACTTGAAAGGATTATAAAGAAATCATTTATGACTGATTCCGGAAAACAGCATGCCCGGGAAATTTTATTGAAGTGAAAACCTAAACAAAATGAGATAACCCCCCCACAAAAAGGCTATCAAGAGGTGTCTGTATGAAAGTGAAAAGAAAAATAATCGAAATTGATGAAGAACTTTGTGATGGATGTGGTCAGTGTGTTATAGCATGTGCCGAGGGTGCCATTAAAATTATTGACGGCAAGGCCAAAGTCATTTCAGACAATCTCTGTGACGGACTTGGCGCATGTATTGGAGACTGCCCGCAAGGGGCGCTCAAGATAATCGAGCGGGACGCTGATGAATTTGATGTGGATGCAGTTGAAAAACATCTGAAGCAGCAAAAAAAAGTAGAGGCCACGCAGGATATGCTTGCTTGCGGATGTCCTTCAACGCTGGTTCAGGAATTTTCAACGGAAACAATGTGCCAATCTGCCAACAAAGTAGTTTCACTTGCCCGAAGTTCAACCTTGCAGGGAAACTCACAGGTTACCCAAGTTTGGTTGATGCTAATCCCGCAATCACCTTATGTCGGCCGTTAGCTGGACGAAAACAATAACGAAAAGGAGAACGATGGTGAACGATGAAAAGAAGAAACTTACCACCAACGCCGGGGCTCCGGTACCGGACAACCAGAACGTAATGACCGCCGGGCCCCGCGGCCCCCAACTGCTGCAGGATGTTTGGTATCTGGAAAAAATGGCCCATTTTGACAGGGAGGTGATCCCCGAGCGGCGAATGCACGCCAAAGGCTCCGGGGCTTATGGCGCCTTTACCGTAACCCACGACATCACCAAATACACCCGCGCCAGGATCTTTTCCGAGATCGGCAAAAAAACTGAAATGTTCGCGCGTTTTTCCACCGTGGCCGGAGAACGCGGCGCTGCTGACGCCGAACGTGATATCCGCGGTTTTGCACTTAAATTCTATACCGAGGAAGGTAACTGGGATCTAGTGGGCAATAACACGCCGGTATTCTTTCTTCGTGACCCGCTCAAATTTCCGGACCTTAACCATGTCGTTCATCGTGACCCTCGCACCAACCTCCGCAGCGCTAAAAACAACTGGGATTTTTGGACTTCCCTGCCCGAGGCATTGCATCAGGTGACCGTGGTTATGAGTGACCGCGGCATTCCGGCAAGCTTTCGCAATATGCACGGATTCGGCAGCCATACATTCAGCTTTATTAACGCCAAAAACGAGCGTTACTGGTGCAAATTCCATTTTCGCACCCAACAGGGCATCAAAAACCTCGCCGATGCGGAAGCTGAGGCGGTAATCGGTAAATGCCGTGAAAGCAATCAACGCGACCTCTACTACAGTATCGAGAATGGTGATTTTCCGCGCTGGACCATGTTTGTTCAGATTATGACCGAGGAAGAGGCTACCAAGCTTCCCTACAATCCTTTTGATTTGACCAAGGTCTGGTACAAAAAGGATTATCCACTCATCGAGGTGGGGGTTATGGAGCTTAACAAGAACCCGGAAAACTATTTCGCCGAGGTCGAACAGTCGGCCTTCAATCCGGCCAGCGTGGTGCCGGGCATCGGTTTTTCACCCGACAAGATGCTTCAGGGCAGGCTTTTTTCCTATGGTGACACCCAACGTTACCGGTTAGGTGTCAATCATCACCTCATCCCGGTAAACAGAGCGCGTTGCCCCTTTCACAGCTATCACCGCGACGGTCAGATGCGGGTGGACGGCAACTATGGTTCAACCCTTGGTTACGAGCCCAACAGCTATGGTGAGTGGCAGGAACAGCCTGATTTCTCCGAGCCGCCTCTGACATTGAGCGGCGCAGCAGCCCACTGGAACGCCCGCGAGGATGACAGTGATTACTATACCCAGCCGGGAAAGCTCTTCCGCCTGATGAGTAAGGAGCAACAGGAGGCCCTGTTCGGCAACACCGCCCGTGCAATGGACGATGTGCCGGAGATGATCAAAATCCGTCATATCGGCAACTGCCTGAAGGCCGACCCGACCTACGGCGAAGGGGTGGCCAAGGCACTGGGCATTTCGCTGAACAGAGTTCCGAAGTAGAAAAATATCAGCTAACAACCGCATCAACTCGGGCTGGCAAAAGCTGCATAGCGAAGCGGCGCAGCTTTTACCGGCCGATTATGCGGAACATTATACGTGAAAATAAAAACAGGAGGTCTCATGAGAAGTTCAGCAAGAATCATCTTAGCCGGGATGGCAGGAGCTGTATTCATAGATGGATGTGCTCCTGGTATCTCAATGCCCTGCATATTTGGTCAAGGCGGTACCGGTATATTGTTATTTACAGACGATTCCCCTGACGTAAATCGGACATTTTTTGAGTACAAGACGAATGAAAAAATAAGTTATATCAACAATATCAAGTAGTAACGAATTTCCATATGCTGCGTTTAGCTTGGTGTTTTCGACCATCTGATTTCCTTTGGAACATGGTTGGTCCAAGAGGTGAAGTAGAAGTTAAGGCGGCTATTATTTATGACGGAATAGCTGTGGCTGTTTTGCATTTCAATCCATCAGATGGTTTGTTATTACCACTTGGTATTCCCCCTGTAGAGACAGGAGTATCTCCGCAAGTTATTGAAAATGTAAAGCGCAACCTACCCGTCATTGTGATAGGCAAGTGACCCATGTTGTTCTCGGTGGCTGCGCTGCCTGGAATCGCGGCGCTGACTACGTCAAGCTCCTTGTTCCGACGCTTGCGCCGAAACAAGGAGCTTGACCGGTCGTTGCGGACTTTTCAATCAAGCTACGCTTGTTTGTAAGGCTCCCGGCGCTTGTCAGTGCCGCAATTATACCCATAGGATAAAATTGTATGGATGCAATCGCGACAACTAAATCGATTTTTTATTTTATACTTGCTGGATTGTGCGAAATCGGCGGCGGTTATCTTATTTGGCTTTGGTTGCGTGAAGGCAAATCTTTGTGGGTCGCTTTCATCGGAGCAATTATTCTCGTTATTTACGGTATAATTCCTACATTGCAACCGGCCAATTTTGGTCGTGTTTATGCAGCATACGGAGGTGTGTTTATCGCCCTTTCCATCCTGTGGGGATGGCAAGTTGATAAAATACCACCTGATAAATTTGACATTATAGGCGGTTTCGTAGCCTTGAT
>CAZKDT010000176.1:0-6499 GCA_964551515.1 uncultured Desulfobacteraceae bacterium
ATGTTTGCACGCAGTCCTGAAACACAGATCATCTCCGGACTTTTTGAGAACTTACCGCAATTTTTGGATAATAAACCTTGAATTCCCTTATGCCGTATTAGTCTTCTGTAACCTCGCCATTATCATCATAAATATCCATATCCGAGTAATATTTTTTAGCGCATTCCGGGCAAATACCATGGCTAAATTCAGTATCAGAATGTTTATGAATATATGATTCGATCTGATTCCAATACCCTTTGTCATCTCTGATTTTTTTACAATAGGAACAGATGGGTAAAAGGCCACTTAATACTTTTATTTTTTCAAGCGCTTCCTTAAGCTCTCGTATAGTTCCTTCCAGCTCTTCTTCGGTCTTTTTGCGCTGTTTGACCTCATAGAGCAATTCGTCCCTGGATGTCATAGTGCCTTGGAGATTTCTCGCCATTTTGTTCAGCGATTTTGCCAGAGAACCAATCTCGTCATTTGAGAGCTCACTGGCTCTTGTATCAAGATTTCCATCACCAATCGCTTGGGCAGTAGCTGAAAGTGCAACTATTGGCCTGGCTATCCATTTGCCAAATAGCAAAGAGACAAGAGCTGCTAAAAGGGTGAAGATAATTCCGACAATAATAATTACGATAGTTACTTCACGAGCAGTTTCAATGGCTTCTTCTTCACTGTAAGAGATGACAGCATGCCAAACTTCCCCTTTATTTCCTTTGATGTGATCAATCGATCCTTGCTCGCCTCCAAAACCAAATTGTTCTGATCCCATTGTTATTCGTACAGGAGAAAAAGCCACGAGTTGGTTTCCGTTAGTTTCGGAGATGATCGCCGTGCCATTCTCTTTTTGCCATAATAACTCAACGAGCGACTCGTTTACTTGGGTTGATAGGGGTGTGACGTCACGTTCTGACACTATGAGTCCACCTGTACGCACGATTTTCAACCTTCCGGAATTACCAAGGTTAAGCTTCTGCACTACATCAGTCAAAGATCCCATGATATTCATGTTGCATTTCAATATTCCAATTATCTTGTTTTCATGTTTAATTGGAATAACCACGCCAAGCACATAGCCCTCAACGCTTGTATCAAAGCCACGATCATCCAGAAAAATTCTACCATGACCATCATTATAGCACGCAACCCACCAATATTTATGGGCATGAGCAAGAGTGGTCAGTTTGCCGGTAGTGGCAATCATAACCCCATAACGGTTGGTTAGAAATATTTCGCCGTAATCCTCAGGCAGAATTATTTGCTGACGCCTAAGATATTCTGCAACAGAATTGGTCATGTGGTCCCGGATGAAGGGATCGTTTGCATCCGATGTTTTCATCCATTGCTGATTTAGTCTATCAATTTCATGTCTCCTGGCATTATCAAGTAATGCGGCAAATTTTGAATTGCTTATCAAAAGTGCACTCTTGATAAGCGGTGCAGAGGAAATAGTGACGGCAATTGCTACTTTTTCTTTAAGATTGGACTCCACATGCAAAGCACCCGCTTCAGAGAGACTTTTAATATTTTTCATATCTTTGTCTAATGCAATTCTCTGATTGTAAATGTCATAAAACAGTGAAAGCAGGGTTACTATGACAAATCCAAACAAAGTCATTATGACGGCGGCTTTATATTGAATCTTCAAAATTTTCTCCAAATTTTCTAAATAAATCCTAATCCAATAGGGTATTCTTTATTACAAACCGAACAATAATCAATTGAACTATTTTTCCACTCATCTCATAACCATCACTCCTCCTCGTGTTGGTAACTAATATAATTTGAGGAAAACTCCAATTCCGTCTGAAGCATTACAGTACCGCCCGGCAGCTGCTCTGATTGCAAAGGTGATCGGGCCGCAGAAAATTGCTTGGCCAGGGGCAAATAAACAGGTATGTCGTTCCTCTGCCCACTTCACTGTAAACGGTGATATGCCCGCCGTAAATTTCCACAATGCCATGGACCACGAAAAGCTCCAGACCGGTCCCTTTGTACAGATCTTTGGTGGTAAAATAGGGATCGAAAATCATATTCAAATTTTCTTTGGCAATACCGCGCCCATTATCGCTGACAAGAATTCTAGCATATCTTCCAGGCAAGAAATCCGGATACTGGGTTTTGATGCTTTCATCAAAACTCATTGCTTCCAACCCGATTTCGATAATCCTGTTTTCATGGATGGCATGAGATGCGTTAGTCACAAGATTCACTAAAACTTGATTTATTTGAGAAGGATTGGCATCCACCTGCAAGAGCTGACAAAAGCGCAAACAGTATTTAAACAAGAATCTTGGTTTTAATTTTAGAATGTTCAGGCTCCATTACCGATCCCTTTTTATTTTAAAAGTTCTCTTACGACTTTAATAAGTTCCGGCCAATCTATGGGTTTGGAGAAGGTCCGCTCCGCGCCCAGGTTTTTTGCAATATGCAGGTAGGCATCCGGAACATTCCTCCCGCCACCTGAAATTGCAATGATTTTAACATTGGGAAATTCTCTTTTAAGTTCGATGATCGTCTCTATTCCTTCTTTTTCGGGCATAACAAGATCGGTAATAACAAGATCCGGCCGGGTTTCATGATAAAGTTTTAGCCCTTCTTTTCCATCGCATGCTTCGATAATTTCGTATCCTTTTCCCGCCAGCTTTTTGATGAACAATTTGCGGATTTCGGATTCATCATCAATCAAGAGAATACGTCCGGTGGTTTGTTCTTCCTGTTGATCATCCAGAACTTTCCGAACAGTTTTTGCAAGATCAGCCTTTGCAACAGGTTTATACGCAAAGGCCTTGATACCGATTTCTAATGCGGTTTCTTCTGATATTTTCTTGCTGTAACCCGTGCAAATGATTACTGGAATATCTTTACGGATTTTCATCAGCTCAACCGCCAATTTATCGCCGCTTATGTTCGGCATGGTCATGTCAGTTATTACAAGATCAAAATTGTTTGGCTTAGATCGAAAAAGTTCCAGAGCCTCCACACTGCTGGTTCGCGCTGTTACCGAATACCCCAAATGCTCAAGAATTTGGCTGCCCATTTTAGCGATTGGGGCTTCATCGTCGATAAACAAAATACGCTCGGCGCCGGAAGGAAGATCTTCTTCCTGGTAGGGCGCTGCCCTGGTACGTTTCTTGGTGATGGGCAAATAAACCGTGAAAGTGCTCCCTTTCTCAACTTCACTTTCAACCATTATTTTACCACCATAGTTCTTGACAATACCGTAAACCGTTGCAAGACCCATCCCGGTACCCTCTCCAGGCATTTTGGTTGTGAAATACGGTTCAAATATTAACGGAATAACCTCCGGCGAAATGCCGGAGCCGGTATCGGACACAAAGAGCTTCAGATAACGGCCGGGGTTTAAATCTTCATATGTTTTGGTAAAATTTGCATCAAGCCGCACATCCGTCAACCCAACACTCAAAACACCGCCTTCTTTATCCATGGCCTGGGCTGCATTGGTGCAAAGGTTCATTATTATTTGGTGGACTTGTGTCGGGTCAGCCATGATCAGGGAATCACTTTCAATATTCTGTGTGATTTTAATGGGTGTGGGAATAGATGATCTGAGAAATTTCAGCGCTTCTTTGACTATGATGTCCACCTGGACCGGTTTGAATTCTTCATCTGCCTGGCGCGCGAAGGTTAATATCTGTTTGACCAAATCTTTTGCCCTTAAACTTGCTGTGTAAACCTCTTGGAGGTTATCTTCAAGGTGAGAGCCTTTTTCGATGTCATCCAGCGCCAATTCCGTATAACCGATTACGGAGGACAGAATATTGTTGAAATCATGGGCGATGCCGCTGGCCAGAGTGCCGATGGATTCCATTTTCAGGGCTTTTTGAAATTTCGCTTCAGCCGCGACCCTTTCTTTTTCCATCATTTTAATTTCAGTAATATCCCGATAAATCCAAAGCATCGATGCCGGAGCATCGGAACGGGCAACAAATGAGCCGTTGATGGAATAAAAGCGGCCTGTTTTCGGATCTTTCTTCTCAAATATGGTATGTTTTCCTTGCCGAACTTGATCAAATACACACCAGGAACATTTTCCATCCTCGTCATAAATGGTTTTATGGCAAAGCTCGCCGGTGGCATCACGGCCGACTTTGTCGATCATTGCCGAGTTCATATATTCAATACGAAAATCATGTGAGCAGATATAGGCCGGATCTGTCATGGCTTCCATCATCGAACGGTATTTTTTCTCGCTTTCTTTAAGGGCCTCCTCGCTCTCCCGCAGATCATCCACCATTTGTTTGCGCTCGGTGATATCCGTAACAAATGCAAAGGAGCCCAGCACCTCACCCGATTCATCCCTGATTGTTGTGGCATTAAAATAGGTGTGCAGGTCTTTACCGTTCTTTTTTTTCAGGACAATTTCATAACTGCGATGCTCTGTGTCAGATATTTTTGAAGTTTGCTCAATAAAAATATTGCGGTTCTCATCATCCACGAAGTCAAAAGGTGTTTTGCCAAGAATCTCATCCTGACTGTAGCCAAGCATTTTGCAAAGAGCTGCGTTAACTTCGATGGTTTTGACTTCAGGATTTAACAGCCAGCAGCCTTCCGATGTGGTTTCCAGAATGGTTCGGTATTTTTTCTCGCTATTCCGCAACGCCTCCTCTGCCCGCTTGCGCTCGGTGATATCCACATGCAATCCCACCGCGCGGTGCGATACGCCGTTCTCGTCCAGTTCGTAGCTCTTGCCTCTACCGGAGATCCATCTCCAAGAGCCGTCCTTACATTTCAACCGAAATTCAGCTTCATAAGGTTCTGCATGTTCAACATATTTTTGAATTTGAGGCACAATGGTTTTCCTGTCTTCGGGATGCATCAGGTTTATCCATGTATCCAGTACCATGGGAAGCTCTTGGTTTTCATAACCCAGCATTGTGTAATAGCGCGGGCTAAAAAACACTTCATTTGTATCAACATTCCAGTCCCAGAAACCATGCTCGCCTGCATCCATGGCAAGTTCCAATCGCTCGTTGGTGACTCGCAACCGTTCCTCATTTACTTGCAGCGTCTTTTTTACTTTTGTTTGCCTTAACTGGTTCAATCCCGTTATTGCTAACATCTCCGCAAATATGACAAGAAAATTGAGAATAGCGGTAAGATTTTCCTTTGTCACTATTGGCACTTCCCATAGGGCATCTAAATAAGCAATTTCATCAAACCCGTATGTAGCGGCTTGTCGGAGGAAAAACTCACGATCGGGCGCTTTCAGCAAAAACTGCCCAACAAAAACATTAGCTACATGCTTATCTTCTATTATGATTGGCGATGCAGCATCCGTCAGGCCATTTCTACATTGGTAAACTGAGAACTGTTTTCCCTGTTGTAGTTCATTGGCAAGTTGCGTATCACTTTCGATGCATTTTTTGCATGTCTGTTTGTTCACACGATGAAAATCCGTACAGATTCTTTGCCACCTCGATCCTACAAGAACTTCACCCTTGAGGTCGATAATCGCCGCTGCTATTCCCACCGCATCACAGAAACTATCGAGAAGTCTTTGTTGTTTCTCAATATCGATTAAATCAGAAAAATTATACCTCATACCTTAATCCTTAATAAATCGGTTCCAGTATACTCCAGTTTTTATTATATCCCCTTTTCCCGGTCGGATTTGATAACACTCTTGTCCAACATCTCCCGGATTTTGACGGCCAAGTCTTTCCGGGTTAAGGGTTTCTGGATGAAGTCCACATCATTTTCCAGAACACCGTGGTGAGCAATGGAGTCGTTGGAGTACTGCAGTTTAAATCTCCTTTTTTTAGTGGCATGCCGCCCTATCTCACGCGCCTTCCATTCAAAGCCGTATGAACCGCCTGTATAAACTGCTCTCTGTTGATCGGTTTGGCAAGCAGGGTCAAAGGACCATATTTCATTGCTTCAACCATGAGGTCGCCATTCATATAACCGGTAACCACAATGACCGGAAGCGTTCCTTGCTCTTTTCGAAATTCACGAAGAAACGCCGGCCCATTCATCCCCGCCATCTTCAGGTCTAATATAATCAAATCCACAGATTCTCTATTTAACCATGCCAGACCTCCGGCGCCCTCTGATGCAAGGCAAACCCGGTAACCTTCCACTTCCAGGAAACGTTTCATCAACTTGCGGATGCCGGCATCGTTGTCTATAACCAGCACAACCTGTGGTTTGACATGCCAGCGATACGTTTCAGCCCAATCCATAAGCGCGTCACGGCGAAATCGCCAGTCTTTTCCAATCTTGTAAGCAGGTATGTCGCCTTTTCTTGCCAAACGACGAATTGTCTCAACATGGGCTCTAAGAAAATCCGCCGCCTCTTTCGCATTTAATACTTTATTGTTTTTTTTCATTATTAGGTTTGGCCGATTCTAATCCGCGCAATAGTTTCTTAATTCAGATCTCGTAACATGATTGAAAAACAGGTCTTTTTTTTTGACATTATCTGGCGTGTTGAAGCCTTCTCGAAGCATAGGTTTCAGGTGGAGTTATGAAAATCGCTGTGTATACAGAT
>CAZKDT010000177.1:0-6481 GCA_964551515.1 uncultured Desulfobacteraceae bacterium
CCACGGTTTGTCAATATGCAAGGATAAGCGTTTACCAACGTTCTTAATTTACACCCTCCTAATACTGAAATAGAGATAGACTAAGATGCCTAAACCGATGGTTCCCAAACCAAACAGAGAGGCGATGGGCCTGCTCCGAATGGAAAAATAGATGACCCAAAGATTACCCAAGATAAACAAAAACGGTGTTACCGGATATCCGAAAGTTTTGTAATCTCTTTTCAAAGCAGGTTGTGTTATCCTGAGTAATATCATCCCCACCACGGTCAGCGTGGCGCATAATGCAAGAGTAAAACCTATATATATAAGAAGCTTATCAAAAGAGGCCGTAACAACCATAGCAACAGCAATTGCTGCCTGCAAAAGAATCGCATATGCCGGGGTCCTGTGAACTTTGTTTATGTTGCCAAAAAGCTCGAAGAAGACGCTATCTTTTGCCATGGCATAATAGACCCTTGGCCCGGTCATAATCATAGCGCTTAAAACTGAAAGAAGTCCCATGGCAATGGCCCCACTGAAATATTTACCAATATTGTCACCGAAAAGGGAAATGGCAGATTTTGCCCCCACTTCAAGAACCCCGCTCATTTCCTTTGTGTGAAGTGCATAGATGTATACGACATTTAAGAGCAGGTAGAGACACATGACCAGAAATGTGCCAGTAAAAAGGGCCAGAGGTATGTTTCTGCTCGGCCTCTTGATCTCACCTCCAAGGTAAGCAGCAGCATTCCATCCGCTATAAGCAAAAGTGACAAATATCAGCGAAACAGGAAACTTGCTCTGTAACAACGAACTCATGTCCAGGCCCCCGGAGAAATGGTCTATCGAGCCCCCGCCCAGCCACAGGCCAGCTACAACAAAAACAACAATGAGGCCTATTTTAAAGATGGTCAATCCATTTTGGACACTCGCACCAAGCCAAAGGCTATGGTAGTGAATCAGCGAAAAGATGATGATCACAGACGCTGCCAGTATGGTAATCGGTGATATGGCAAGAATATTAACGCCTAAAAAGGGAAACGTGAATTCTGAGATAGGAGAACCAGGCAGCGCACGGAAACAATAGGTGGCAAAGGCAATGGCCGCGGCGGCAATCGGGGCTGAGAATCCCACGATTAGAGATATCCACCCGGAAAGGAAGGCCATGCCTTTGCCATAACTCTCCCGCAAAAAAACGTATTCCCCGCCTGCCTCAGGAAACATGGCCCCCAGTTCCCCGTAACACAGAGCGCCGCACAGGGCGAATATGCCTCCCACAAACCAGCACAACAGCATGGTTTGTGGATTTCCAAGCTCTTCCATGATAAAGCCGGAAGTTGTAAATATCCCGGTTCCAACCATGTTGGCAATTACCAGGATCGTTGCCGAAAAAAAGCCGATTTCTCTTTTCAATTCATGGTTATTTAATCGATTTTTCATTATTTGACGGCGTTGCCGATTATTAAAAGACCGAGCCACTTTTCATCACACTTTTTTAAATCATCTAAAACAGTTCCCAGTGAGGTCTTTAATACCATCTGTTTGTCAGAATACCCGGCATAATAGACAATAGCCATGGGAAGATCCGTCGGATAATATTTGCCGAATTTTTCCACAAGTTTATCCATTGATGAAATGGCCATATAAAAAACCATGGTAACGTTATATTTGGAAAGATCCTTTAAAAGACCATCACCCTTTTCAAATGATCTTCCAAACATGGAGTGGGGAGCGGTAAGCATGACAAAATTAATCCCTTCCCCTATCATCGCTCTTTTAAGGGCCGCGCTGGCCGCGTTAAACGCACTTATTCCGGGAATCACTTCAAGATATCGATGGTTAAAGTCTTTTAACAGCCAGTAAAGAGAAGGGCCGTAAACACAAGGATCTCCGCTGTCCAGCATAACCACAGTTTTTTTCTTGTGAATCGCATCCATTACAAAATTAAAAACCTTTTTCTTTCGCTTTTCCACTTTTTGCAGCCATTTGCCATAATCGGTTTTACGCAGTTGACACGCCTCTTTGCCATGGATGCCTTCCCAGGGATCAAATGCAACCTTGCCAGTGTCGATATACTGTGCAAAGTTCTTCTGAATATACGGAGGGCATAGAAAAATATCTGCCTTTTCAAGAGCCGCCAGCCCCCTTGGGGCCGTAAGATCAGCCCCTGAAGGCCCCATCCCGATAACATAAAGCCTCCCTTCTTCCGCCCCGTAACAAAACGATAATCCAAAGCAGACCATTAGAAACAGAATAGCTGATACCTTAACAAAATATCTTGATATTTTAATCATTCTTTCCTCTCATTATTTCACTTCGAAGGTCAATATGGAGGCATATTGATCAACATCGCATTCGGATTTATCTTCACGCTCTTTTTTTAACGGAATCTTGACCCACCATATACCGGGCCGTGTGATGCGAATTTTCACTATTCCGTCAGCGTTGGTTCTGGCAGTGAACGGATATTCTTCCCTTGTTGAAAAACCTACATAAGTAGCGTAAACGACCTCACTTGCAAGGGGTTTCCCCTTAAACATCACTTTTATCGGAAGACAATCGCCTGATTTAAGCAAACAGGGATCTTTTTGAGGAATCATTTCAAGGGCATGTCCCAAAACTGTGTTATAGGCGGAACCGCCCGGCTTCCCGGCATAAAAAATCGCTTTGGCAAAAAATTCCACGTGCCGGCATGATATGGCATCGGGAATTTCTTTTTTGCTTTTTCTTTTTCTCCCTTCAGGAGTCATGCTGACAAATACAGGCTCCATGGCTGCAACGGCAAGATAGGTTCCTTCTTTTCGCATGTTCAAATCGACGCCCACCTCATTAAAAAAAGATTCGGGATCGTATTTTTTTAATTCAAAATCTATCTTTTTCCCGGACGGCGCAAGACAGAAAAAATCTTTCATCCTTTCCGGTCTTCCCGGGTCGGCAAAAGGAAGTGAATGGGCAAGATACAAAAAGACTTTTGCAGTATCTCCCTTCCTTTGATCATAATGATCAAGACCCAGCCAGAGGTTGTGAGCGCTTGCTTGTGGCGCAAATATTAACAATAAAATAATCAATATACACCCTTGCAACCATCTTCTTTTCTCTTTTTCTGTTTTCATTTTGTTCTCCTTTTTAAAAAATCATGAAAAATTTATTTTTGGTTATAATTGCTTGAAGAAAATAGACTGCTTTATTTGATTAATAAATTGGTCTCCCTGGTTTTCGTCAAAATTTTATATCCCTTCTTTTTTCATGGTCACCGACTTTCGCTTTTTTGACTCACAAAAAAACCACGAGGGATCACTAAAACTTTCCACTTACGGTGAATATCGCCGTAAAAGGCGAGCCTGCATAATAGTCTGCGCTTGTCCCGGTATCACTTGCTTCAATTGCGCCAACGTATCTTTCATCAAACAAATTACTCAGTTCAAGGCCTATTTTTGCTTCTCTTAACCCCCAAAAATCATCTATTGTATAGCTTAAATTTAAGTCAACAACCGCATAATCATCAATTCTTTCTTTGTTCAAGGCATCGCCGTATCTGCTGCCAATCCATTTGAATGTCGGGCTGATCTCAAAGTTATTAATCGTGTAAATCAAGCCTGACTTAACAATCCACTTCGGTGTATCAGGAATCTGGTTGTCTTCAATTTTTAGAGTCTTATCACCTTTTTTAAAGTTATCGTCAAAGCTCATATCCGTGTAACTGGGATTAAAATAAAAAACCAAATTTTTTGATGGATAAAGATTCAGCCCCAATTCAAATCCGTATGCGGTGGCATCGCCGACATTTTGATAATAAGCAACCGGCTTGCTGGTTTTAGGATTAATTATTCCTGGATCATCAATGCTGGCCAATAGATCTTTATGCTCACTGTAAAAAAAGACAGGGGCTATGGAAAAATATTTATGGCTGTATCTAAAACTCAAATCAAAGTTGTCTGATGTTTCCATTTCCCAATCATCAAATATATCCTGCAATGTCATACCGGCCGTCTTAAATGCTTGTTTATTCATAGCGTATATATTTGTAATGGGAACGTATGCATAAGGTCTCATGTAATTTCTGCCATAATTAAGATACATTTTGGTATTTTCAGTAAACTCATAGCCGATGCCAAACGTGGGCAAAACTTCATCGTAATCCGTTTCTTTTAAACTGATGTCAGGGTCTTCTTTCAGGTTAAGCGTTGCATCCGAAGTGTATCCGGTGCTTGCCGGCTCCTCATAATAAAAATATTTTATCCCTGCCTGAAATCTGAATTTGTTCAGTTCATAAGACAGCTTGGCGTAAGGACTGTGAATTTCCCCGTGCCCGTCGTTTTTTGCATAGTACATATACCCGTTGTATTCTAATCCATGGGAAGTGGTGACATATCTTTTAACGTATTTTTCTAAATCGTGAGATTCAAACCAATAACCGGCCGTTATTTCAAATTCTGAAATATCAAAATTTATTTCAGATGTTACTCCATATCGTTCTAAATCTCTAATTTTCTTCAATACACCGGGCTTTTTTGGCACGGTATAGCCCATCACAGGGAAGCCTTCTCTTCCTTCCCCGTAATTTGCGTCTTCACTTGAATAATAAGGTTTCAAAGACAGATTAAATTTTTCAGGAATATTTATATTAATAATTGACATAAAATCTCTGTTTATAAATTTTCCGCGATTATAATCATAATAATTTATATTTTCCTTTGGGTCCGATGTAAGTTCATTATTGTAATGGTGATAAAAATTATCGTCACGGTTTATATGATCAGCCTGCTCATAAGTGAGGCTTTTGAAGAAATGCCTCTCACTTTCATTAAAATTGTAAAACAGGTCTATATTTATTATATCATTAAATTGCTGATTTAGTCCCAATGTTACATGATCTCTTCCCCCCAGATCCCCTTTCCCTTTCCATTTATCTGCATCTGTATAAGAATATGATCCAAAAAGTTTTGTTTTTGTTGGTAATTCTCCTGAATCAATCCTCAAGAATGTTCTGACAAAGTCTTTGGAACCAAAACTTTGACCTAACTCAATTCCTGGCTTATCTTCGGGTCTTCTTAATTGCAATTCTATTGAGCCGCCTCTATTGCCGGAACCTGTGCCCAGATCGGCAGGACTTGCCCCTTTATAAAGACTGACGCTTTCCATATTCTCCATGTCGTATATGTCTTCTCTTGCTCCGATAGGCATGATTCCATAATTCGGGACACCTTCAACTGTCATGCCGTTATAGTATCCTTTCGCCCCCCTTATACGTATGTCTGTGCCACTTAGCCCGTAAGGATCTTTACTTTCCACATTAAGACCCGGGATAATATCCAATACATTATAAACGCTTGTTTTGGCAGGTGTGCCCAAAAGCTCGATTCCTTTTTTGGTTACAGACGTTCCGGTATAAAGGGAATCGCCCGTTTGCTTGGTCGGACGGATCAATTCGCCGGTAACTGTAATGTCTTCCAACACATATACATCGCTTTTTTCATCGCCGGCCATCAAATCATTTGATGAAGGTGACAATACAAGACAACAAATTACAATAACTAATAATTTTTCTTTCATCCTTCCCCCCTCCTTTAATAAACAAAAAGCCAGGTTGATTGAGGCTGACATGTTATATGTATCAAAATCTCCGTAACCTGCCTTAACACTGAAGTCAGGTTTGAGCTCCTCCGTCTTTTTTCCCCACAAAAAAAGCCACGAGAGCGTCTCACCTGTTCTTAGATGATAGCCTTCGTGGCTTAGTTTAAATTAAATCTTTTACAGACCCGCTATGGTCGAGCTGATTTTATCGAAAAGCGGCTTCTGCCACTTTATTTTGATAAAGTGCTCATTACCAAGGATTTCTACAATTGTCAACAGTATAGTTTTTTTCAGAAATAATCGATACTTAAATATAAGGTATTGTTTTTTAAGGTAAATAGGATTGATGATGCAGAAAAGCCGGAACACCTGGAGCAATATCCAGATGACAAGAAGGAACTTGATATGCGGCGGCCATCGTCTTTATATCACTGGCATGCATCACGAGGCTTTCTTGGTCTTTTTGATAAGATGATCTCGAAGCACAGAAGACTTCCTTCGCGGGCACTGGTTCACGCTCATAACCAATTTCCACTCACCGGCAGCATCAGGAAAAAAGCAGAAACGACCGTTTCTGCCTGGTCTTTCGATCTCACCGCCTAAATAGTGCCAGAACGAAAACTAGGATTTTTCGTGAAGATCAAGCCTCCGGCCCCGCTTCCAGCCCGTAGGGCTTACAGGCCGGAGGGTAAGGCCTACGCCCCGGAGGAAAAGACGAAAATTTTAACCACAGGAATACTGGTAGTATTTCGAGGATTAAAATTTGAGTCTGACGCAGATATTGGCGGAAAAGACAGTTTTCGTTCAGGCACTAAGTAGGCCGCCACATTCCATCCGTTGTAAGCAAATGAAACAAATATCTATATTGCATCTTTTAATGCTTTACCGGCTTTGAATTTTACCACATTACGAGCCTTAATTTTGATTG
>CAZKDT010000178.1:0-6478 GCA_964551515.1 uncultured Desulfobacteraceae bacterium
GTTTCAGGATTAAGGGGAAAACGAGGTGACCAATAGCAATTATATGGACGTGGAGGATCTTGAGGTCTATAAAAAACATAACATGCTTCCTGACACCTGACATCAAAAAGCAAACAACAGTCTTGATTTACACCCCCCGTTCTTAATATCATTTCGATTTATATGATAAACAGAGTTGTATAATCACTGGTTATGAAATAGAATAATATTTTTATGAATGAACTTATACTACTTACAGATGGAAGTGTGAATACTCAGTCAAATGTTGGATATGGGGCTTACCTTGCTGTGTCTGAACGTGGTCTTTTTTTGGATTCGTTGAGGACGCACGTGAAAGTGAGGCGATTTGAGCATACGTCTTCAACGAAACTAGAATTGCAGACATTATTATGGGCGCTAAACGATATTCAAGCATTGGGGAGTAAGATAATTGTGTATACGGATTCTCAAAACATTATGGGGTTACAGGGAAGACGTGATCGGTTTGAGCAAAATGATTATCGTTCAAAGAAAAATAAACGCCTCAACCATTATGAGCTGTATCAGGAGTTTTATAGAATGATTGATCATTTGGATTGTGAATTTGTTAAAGTGTGTGGACATCAGGCATTGAAACAAAAAGATGATATTGATAAGCTATTTACACTTGTGGATAGAGCTTCAAGGAATGCGCTGAGAAAAGATCATCTATAGATGGACACTAACTAAAAGGGGGGGAAGGATGGTAGTCTATCCCTGGCACTTAACACCGGCCCTTTTAAATTTAGCTGTTAAATCAAAATGTTAAAATCATGCCGGCGATGATGAGGCGTATGTAACAGAGGCAGAACGAATTTAACCGTGGTAGCTCTCCGTTGAAATACCGGGATAAGACGGGAGATCGTACTGGGGCCTGCCCCGTAGGTTCGGCAAATCGTACTGGGGTGGCTAATTAATTGGTAGGTCCAAAAGGCCTGGGAATTGTTCGACACCCTGTGGTTCAAGGCGTGTGATTTTTCAACGTCTTTTTCCAAAACAGGGTCCTTAGGCTATTTCGGTTATAAACCTTCAATTTTCGGATGATGAAAACTTAGGCACGACACTTTTAAAAATCCTATTTCCCTCCTTGAAATATTAAAATCCATAAACCTATCAAGATGAATAAAGCTCCGGCGCCTCCTTTAATATAGTTTGCCGGCAGTAGCCTACTTACAGCAGATCCAAAGACAACTGCCAGCAAAGAGCTCAATATAAGTGCACACGCAGAACCTAAAAATACAGCAAGCTTCGATTTATTTTCAATAGCAAAAGCAAAAGTTGCCAGTTGAATTTTATCGCCCAATTCAGCGAGAAATATCATTCCAAAAGTTGTTAGCATTACCTTAAAATCCATGTTTTTATCCTCCGTTTGCAAGTGAACTTATAAAAAATCATTTTCAATGAAATTAAACAAGTTACTAAAGCGAGTAGTAACTTCTCAATACCAGTTCTGGTGTATCGCCCTTCGGGTGAAAATTAAATAAAAAAGATCATCATCCGATTTAACATTTGGGTAAAAACTGGGATTGTGTGATTTTGTCTATACCCGCTCCAATTAAGCCGTTTAAAAAATCTCATTAATTTTCATGCAAAATTTAGGTATTCAATGGTGATATTGAGCCGAATCCATAATTTATTGAGAACTTACAGCGAGTAGCTGTTCCTTTTAATAAAGAAAATGTTTCAGTTTTGAAATCACAGCGTCTTGAGATAATTCCGTATAGTTGATAATTTTGATTGATATAACCATGATAACTTTTTCAAAGAAATTAGCTTTTTTCAGACAAAGCTTAAATGGTGTTTCTTGTCTTATTTTTTGTATTCAAACTCTGCAAATTTTTTTGTAACTTAATTTGACAGTATTTGTTATAATATTTATATCATGAAACCTTCATATTTCATCAACGAATGACAATAGCAAACATGATTCGCAGGTTGATAAAATTAAAACTTACATACAATATAATTTATTGGAGGCTTTTCAATGGCAAATAGTAAAGCAGCAAAGCTCTGGTTCGTTAACGTCATGTCCTTTATTTTGTTTTCCGTATTAACAGTTACGGGGTTATTAAACTGGCTGGTACTTCCCCACGGATATCAAGCCAAGGGGAGTATGCTAATTTCCTTCAGGCATTTTCTTCGGGAAGTGCACGAATGGACGGCATTGTTGTTCATAATAATCATATTCATTCATTTAATATTGCATTGGTCTTATATAAAAATTAATTTGAAAAAATATGGCAGCAAGAGACAAGGCAGTACAGGTGATGGCGGACAAGGCCAAACAATCCAACAGCGAGGCAAATAAATAATTCATTAAACAAAAAAGGCAGAGTTTTTATTAGCTCTGCTTTTTTTTGCGCTAATTATATAGCTATATATACATTTAATTGTTTAAGTCTTATGTTTGAAAACTATGATGCTTCGGGGTGAATGGATTCCTTTTAAATGCAAAATATTGTACGGAAAAATATTAAATAAGCTATACAAATGCTATTAAAGACTCAACGGCTGCTTTGGCAGGATCTAAGGATATTGATAAGGAAAAAGGCCGGGTAATCCTGATCGACTGGAAAACCATATGGAAGCCTTTGAGCGTAATCGTGGGTGGCTTTTTGATCTTTTTTTGGCTTCCGGTCGAAAACAGCCGTTTTACCAATGCCGCCGTTCCATCCCGCCTGGCTGCGTTGCTCGTCGGTTAAATAGCTTGCTATTCGCCCTCCTCGCGCCTTGCCATGCGGGCGCCTCGACTCCTGAAAATGTAAAGTTATTTCTTCGCGAACCCTTAGCCTGCCGAATATGTTTGTAATCCGGCGTGTACTGGGTACCAAAAAGACAGTTGCTTACATTACGCTGATGATTATCATGGCAACCATCAGCAGGATGATCTTCGGCCAATATTTTAGCCCGAATATTTCATGAAAAATGAGAAAAACCATGTTTGCAATTCATGTAACCAGATAAGAGTTGGACCCCCTCGTGAATCATTGATTTGAAGGCGGTACTGGAAGAGGTGGCCAAGGAATTGATTTGGTGAAGAAACTACGATTAGGAATTGCCGGGGCAAGCGAATTTAGTAATTTATAGGTCAAAGGGATGGTTACCATGATCGATTTATGGGCCAAAAAGTGCATTCCCTGCAAAATGATGGCACCGATTATGGAAAAAATGGGTGTTCGTAAGCCAGAAATGAAAAATAGGAAATACAGTAAAATATTATTTGATTTAAGATTGTTATATATGTTAAAGGTAACTTCTCAAAAAGTCCGGAGATGATCTGTGTTTCAGGACTGCGTGCAAACATCGCATTATGATTTTCTTACCACGAAAATCACAAAGCCCACGAAGAAATGCAGTAAAAAACAATGATTTCGTGTTTTTTCGTGCACTTCGTGGTGAATAACGTAAGTCTTCAATAAATTATGGATTCGGCTCAATATCACCATTTGATACACGAGAACTTATTGAGAAGTTACTGTTAAAGAAATTGAGGGAAATAAAAAAAGAGGTGGAATATGCTCATAGCGGTAATGAGTGACAGCCACGATAACATCTGGAATTTGCGTGACGCTCTTGCAATAATCAAGAAACGAAATGCTGAAATGATAATTCACTGCGGTGATTTTATAGCGCCATTTATGCTGGCGGAACTCGATCAGGGCGGCATTCCGGTCCACGGTGTGTTCGGAAACAACGACGGAGATAAGTATCTTCTCACAAAGCTCTCTCTTACATCTTTAACAAGCACCACCCTTTATGATCCCGTGGGTCTGTTTGAGGCAGACGGCTTTAAGATAGGTTTCACACATCATGGCATTGTGGGAGAAGGACTAGCGGCCGGCGGCAATTTCAACCTTGTCTGTTTCGGTCATTCCCATAAGTATTTTTTCAAAAAAATTGGACGGACCATACTTCTAAATCCCGGTGAAATAATGGGAAAAAACGGCCTTCCAAGTTTTTGCCTGGTTGATACAAATACAGCCAAAATTGAAAAAATTGAATTAAAAAAAACCCGATTCATGCCGGAAGAAAAATAAAAAAGTTGCGTCTTGACATTCAACAGCCCGCAACTTATATGAAATATTCATGTTTTGGCAGTTTGGCAAATGGAATTGCCATGGACCGAGCTGCTGAAAACATGTCGAAGATTAATTTTTATGAGGATTTTATATATGAAAAAGAAAACCTTTGTTGTCTTTGCTCTCGTATTCGGCATTCTTTTTTTCGAAACAGGTTCTTTCGGAGTCGAAAATACCCCTCCGAACTCGCCGTCTGTCTTTGTTCCGGAAAATCGTTTCAAATTTGATCCAGTTTTAGAAGGTACTGAAATAAAACACGATTTTATCGTGCAAAACAAGGGAACCGCTCCGTTGAATATTGAAAAAGTCAGAACCGGGTGAGGGTGTACCACTGTCTTTTATACGAGGCAGATCCCTCCCGGCGGCGAGGGAAAAATTACAATTAAAGTTAATACAAGAGGGTATGGCGGCAGAACTTTATCGAAAAGAATAACAGTTAAAACAGATTCTCCGGAAAATTCCTTATTATACCTGACAGTTATGGGCAATATCAATAATTTTGTTACCATCATGCCCAAGAGAGTCATTTTGAGTGGTTTTGCCGGAGATCAGATAAGTCAAACAGTAAAAATAATCCCTGAAGAAAAGTATCCGTTCAAAATGGCTGGGGATCGGATAGTCTACAAAGAAAACATTCGCTATGAATTGAAGGAAGTCAGTCGCTCAAAAAAAATAGAGTATGTTCTGACAGTAGTCAATCTGAAAAAAGAAAAAGGTCGTTACTTCGACACAATTAAATTGAAAACAGACAGCAAAATACGGCCGGTAATTGAAATCCGTGTTTACGGCAATATTATTGACAGACCGTCTGACTATAAAAAATAGTTATGAAAAATATAAAAATTGTTGTTTTTGATTGTGACGGTGTCATGTTTGACACAAAAAAATCAAACACTGCTTACTATAACCAAATTTTGGGCCATTTTGGCAGGTCGGCCATGACTGCCGAGCAGTTTGCCTATTGTCACAGCCATACCGCAGATCAAGCAATTGCAAATCTGTTTAATGATGAAGCGGACTTCAGGGCAGCACAATCTTATCGTAAAAGCATGAGCTATCTCCCGTTTTTAAAATATATGGAGATGGAGCCGTATCTAAAGCCTTTAATCGAAACACTCAGGCCCGGATACAAAACTGCCGTTGCCACAAACCGGTCAGATACAATGGATCACGTTATCAGCGAACACGGTCTGGAAGGGTATTTTGATCTTGTTGTTTGTTCCAGTGACGTAGATCATCCCAAACCATATCCTGATTTACTTATCAAGGTCATAGAGCATTTCGGGATAGAGCCTTATGATTCCATTTATGTGGGAGATTCAGACCTGGATGAAATTTCGGCAAAAGCGGCGGGAGTGCCATTTGTGGCTTATAAAAACAGATCCCTTTCCGCCGACTTTCATATACAAAGCCTGAAGGAAATTGCAGAGATTCTTGAGTTGTAACTGAAGAGAGCAATAGCCAATCTGATTCTTTGTATGGCCTTACCCTGCTCGGTGAAGTTTGCATCTGCCGAAAATATCGTTGATATCCGATCTATCGTACGTTTGGCCAGATTCCTGGCAAAACCAGAATATCAAGCACTACATGTCCTTCTATAGCCTGGCATTGCAGTCAAAAAGACTCGATTTTAATGGCTGGCTGGAAAAGAAAACAGGTTGATCTATTGATTCCCCAAACCATTATGCTCCCCGCAGTCCGGGCACTGCCAAGTTATGCCGTTGCACGACATTCCCCAGAAATTTTCCAACATGCATTCTTGGCAAATGGTAAAGCCGCACCGGCATCTCCAGCAAAAAAGGAATTTCTTTTTGCAACAATAACAGTTGCTCTGCTTGGCTTTGCGGCGCTTTTCTCTATAAGCCGTTCTCGTTGCAGAGCCTCTCATGTTCAACCTTTATACACCTGTCTATAACAACATCAATCCCCGCTTCCGTTAATAGTTCTGCCGCTTCCCGGTTTTCTATATTAACCTGCATCCAGAAAACCTTTGGTTTAAGCCGGACGGCCTCGTGTGCATGGGGAACGATCTGTGCAGGATTTCTGAATACGTCGACAATATCCACGGTTTCTTTAATATCATCAAGGGATCTATAAGCTTTTTCCCCGAGGATTTGTTTTTGAGCAGGCCGGACCGGGATGATCCTGTACCCATGATCCTTCAGATATCTGGCAACCATATTGGAGTCTCTTTCAGGCTTGGGGCTCAAACCTAAAATTGCGACCGCCCTGGCAGTTTCAAGCATATTTCTAATTTCGTCATCCTGGGTAATTATTCGACCGGTTTTCATGTTAAGATTCCTGGAGTATTCTTGCTGTTTTCGTTAATTGATGATAGAAGCAGAATATTCGTGTTCGTAACAAGACTTAAATCTAAAATT
>CAZKDT010000179.1:0-6444 GCA_964551515.1 uncultured Desulfobacteraceae bacterium
GCAGCATGATCAAGAAGTTCGAAAAGTTACTGGTAGGGGGTATATGGTGTATCCTTGACCTGGAGTACTATTATGAAGAAGGCCAAAAGACCTCACCATTTATTTTAAATCAATTAAAACCGATCCAGATGCCGAACCTGGATATGGAGACCATCTTTGCAGGACGAAAGGCTTTTACGGAAAACCAGTGGATCGATGTGCTTTTAAGATCCACAGGACTCGAACCCACGGCTTTTGAAGATGAACGGATCAAATGGCATTTGATTGCACGCCTGATTCCATTGGTGGAGAATAACCATAATATCTGTGAGCTTGGCCCCAGAGGAACCGGCAAAAGCCATATCTACAAAGAAATCAGCCCCAACTCCATTCTGGTTTCCGGTGGGCAAACCACCGTGGCCAATCTTTTTTATAACATGAGCACCCGTCGAGTTGGATTGGTTGGGGTCTGGGATGTTGTGGCTTTTGACGAGGTGGCCGGTATCCGTTTCAAAGACAAAGATGGTGTTCAGATTATGAAAGACTTTATGGCCTCAGGCTCTTTTTCACGGGGTCGAGATCAAATCAACGCCAACGCCGCAATGGTCTTTGTGGGGAACATCAACCAGAGTGTGGATACACTGGTCAAAACCGGGCATCTTTTTGTGCCCTTTCCTGAAGAAATGATTGATGCCGCTTTTTTTGACAGGATGCATGCCTATATACCGGGATGGGAAATTCCCAAAATGCGTCCGGAATATCTGACCAATCAATTTGGTCTGATTGTGGATTATCTGGCTGAATTCTTGCGGGAGATGCGTAAATATAATTTTTCGGATGCCATCGATAAATATTTCAAACTCGGCAATAACCTAAATCAAAGAGATGTTATAGCAGTTAGAAAAACAGTTTCTGGTTTTTTAAAACTTCTCTATCCCCATGGAGATTTCGATAAAAATGCGGTTGAACGCTGTCTTGTTTATGCCCTGGAAAGTCGCCGGCGGGTCAAGGAGCAGCTCAAGAAAATCGGCGGCATGGAATTTTATGATGTACATTTTAGTTATATTGATAATGAAACTTTCGAGGAAAATTTCGTAAGTGTAATCGAGCAGGGTGGCGGGTCATTGATCCCGGAAGGCCAGATGAAACCAGGGACACTGCACACTATTGGTGTGGGCTTAAGCAAACATCTGGGCCTTTATAGAATTGAACTTCAGGTTATTCCCGGCAATGGCAAACTTGCGGTATCCGGTCTCGGCACAAGTTCTCAGGCAAAAGAATCAATCAAAATCGCATTTGATTATTTTAAAGCCAATATATCCAGGGTAAGTGTTTCGGCTAAAGCCGGTGATCACGATTTTCATCTACATATTGTTGAATTGCACAATACAGGTCCTTCCACTGTTTTTACCTTACCCAGCTTCGTAGCCCTTTGCTCAGGGCTGCTCGGGAAACCTTTGCAGAGTCAAATGGTTGTTCTTGGAAATATGAGTCTTGGTGGAAGTATTGTTCCTGTTCAAAATTTGGCTGAAATCCTTCAGATGGCTTTTGACTCTGGAGCTAAAAAGATTTTAATACCGACAAGCAGTGTCGTTGATATTCCATCAGTGCCAGGGAAACTTTTCGCGAAATTTCAGACTAGTTTTTATGCAGATCCAATTGACGCAGTGTTTAAGGCGCTTGGGGTAGAGTAACAGTTTTGCTATCTCAATCTTTTAACAGAGCATCGTATTAAGTTTTGTAGGGTTATTCGTTGTTGCTTCCTTCCTTATCCCGAGATTTTCTATAAAAGCCCGGATATTTCACGAGTCTCAAGATACTCGATTCTTTCGAGTAAAGGGGGATGGGAATAGTTGAAACAGACATAAAGCGGATGAGGGTTGAGGTTGGAAAGATTTTCCTTTGCCATTTTCTTTAGAGCTGTTGAAAGTGGTTTTGCGGTCTTTACAATCCCAAGCGAGTAAAAATCCGCTTCCCTTTCAAATTTTCTGGAAATTGCCATTCCAATGGGGGATATGAAAAAACTTACCGGTTCCCATAGGATGCCCACCAAAAAGAGGCCCACGTAGCATGGCATACTTGAAAACCCGAAACTATCATACATAACTTCCCATGTTAAAAGCTTGGATGCCAGGAAAAAAAGAAACAAGGACACAACACCAACGACAATAAATTGTTTTTTAATATGATTTTTCTTTAAATGTCCGATTTCATGAGCCAAAATCGCCAGAATTTCATCCTGGCTGTGTGACTGGATCAGAGAATCGAACAGCACAATCCGCTTGGCTTTTCCCATTCCTGAAAAATACGCATTGGTATGTCTGGTTCTTTTGCTTGCGTCCATCTGGTATATTCCCTCAACGGCAAGACCTTCTGTTTTGGCCAGGTATTTAATACGGTCTTTAAGTTCGGAATCTTCAAGCGATGTGAACCTGTTAAAAAGCGGCGCAATGACCGTGGGATAGAGTACGGTCATAATTAACTGGAATAACAGAAAAATAATCCACGCCCAAATCCACCAGTTTTGTCCGGCATAGGTTACCATCAAAAGAATTGCGGAAAGAAGAAAAGTCCCTAAAATGATCAAAACCACCATGGACTTTACCAAATCAGCCAGCCAGATTTTCAGGGTTTTGGTGTTAAAGCCGTATTTTTCCTCAAGAACGAAACTGTGATAATAATCAAAAGGAAGGCCCATTAATGCTTCGAACAGGCCTATAACTGCAAAAAAAATAAGGCCGGCTACTAAAAAATTCATCCGGTCAAGAGATTCGGCCAGCCATGGAAGAATACCTGAAAGGATGATATAAAGAAAAATAATTTTACCGATGCTGGTTTGAAATAGATTAAAACGGACGTTATCCTCGGTATACCGGCTGATTTTCTGCAGTTCATTCTCATCGATCATTCCCTCAAAAGCAACAGGTATCTTTTGCCCATATTTCTTGAGATGATTGACATTTATTTGCTCAATGGCAATATACAATGCAAAACTGGTCAGATAGATACAAATATAGGATAGTAAATACGTGTTAAATGAGATCATACGGCATTCCAAACATAAAATTTAAAAATAAAACTGCCCTTATCATAGCGGCATCTGTTCTGGCAAGCAAGATGTATCGAGACCTTTGCAAAACGCCCCGAATTTCTAAATACACCTTTTCCGTGATCTACCCTTTGAGTTTTGCCATGAACAGATGGTGAATGGTCTCGGCTGCTTGGCCCCTGGCGCAATTTACGCCTTCAATTACGTTAACCCTGATGCGGGCTAACATACATCTTGCACGGCAAAATAAACTATGATATTTTAAGATATTTTATTTGACCATACCTGTTGTTGCAAGATCACCCGCCTGCCACTGCGAGGCACGAGGGGGTAGGAGCACGGACGGACAGATTATAATTGAAAAATAGTATTTATCGGTACTCATTGAAATCTCATTAATTTTCCCGCTCATAGCAGGTAAAAAAATCTCAGAAATTTAATTATTATGAAACAATATATTATTGATGAGTTAAGACCCAAAGATTACGAAATGATCAAGGCATTCATGGATGAGAACTTTGGTTCCTCAAACGTGGATGGCGTTTACTGGATTCAGCTCGACCATAACATTCTCACTCAAGTTCAGAAAGAACATACAGAATGTCAACCATTTTATGTTGCCGTTGATCTTGATTTAAACCTTGTGGCCTTTGAGTTGCTTGTACGCACCAAAAACAGAATGCGATGCAGCTGCATGGGGTATGCAACCGAAAAACAGCGCAACTGGGTGATCCGGATTGCCGACTCCATATTCGATAAACTCGGGATTAAAACATAATTGTGATACGAACGCTCTTTATTGCTTTTTGTACGGTGATTTTTACAGGTTTTTATGCTGTTATCATCATATTAACTTCATTTTTTACTACAGGGGGTGAAACGCCGCACAAAGTTGCAAGAATTTGGGCAAAATGTATTCTTGCTGCAAGCAATATCAAAGTTACGGTTAAAGGCCTTTCCAACCTGAATCGTAGGGGATTTTATATTTACATGCCAAACCATGTGAGCAATTTTGATATCCCCGTTCTTCAAGCTTATCTTCCGGTTCAGTTCAGATGGCTTGCCAAAACCGAACTTTTTAAGATACCCATTTTCGGTTATGCCATGCAACGGGCCGGTCATATCAGTATTAATCGTTTTGATCGAAAGTCTGCCATACAAAGCCTTAATAAGGCGTCGGAAATAATAAGGAATGGTACCTCCGTGATAATCTTCCCCGAAGGCACGCGCAGTCAGAATCAGAACATACAGTCATTTAAAAAGGGAGGATTTGTTTTGGCGGTTGATTCCGGTGTTCCGATTGTTCCGGTGATAATTCATGGGACATGGAGGATCATGCAAAAAAAACAGATTCTTGTTAAACCCGGAAATGTTGTTCTCGAAATTAAAAAACCGATTAAAACTTTGGATTACACCAGGGAAACCAAGAGCGATCTTATGGAAAAAGTTAGAAATATCATCCTGGAATCCTATGGAAAAAATAAACCGTTATGCTAAAAATCATACCACTGGGCGGGCTGGGAGAAATAGGTTTAAACATGATGGTTTTTGAATATTCCGATTCAGCTTTTATTGTTGATGCCGGCCTGATGTTCCCCGAAGACTATATGTTGGGTATTGATTACGTAATCCCTGATATGAGTTATTTAAAACAAATTAAGTCCAAAATTTCAGGGATCATATTAACCCATGCCCACGAAGATCATATCGGGGCACTCCCCTTTCTGTTGAAAGATATAAACGTTCCGATTTTTGGGACTTCCTTTACGCTGGGAGTTGTGAGGAACAAACTGGAAAAGCAAGATTTCTTTTCTCCCGCTTCATTGCATGAAATTTCTCCGGGGGGAAAACTTAAATTAAGTCCTTTTGAACTCGAATTTATCCGTGTCTGCCACAGTGCGGTCGACGGGGTTGGTATTGCCATAAAAACACCCCTTGGACTTGTTGTTCATACCGGAGATTTTAAAATTGGCCATACTTCTGTTGACGGAATGATAACCGACGTGAACCGATTTGGCCGGTGCGGAAAGGAAGGTGTGCTCGCCCTGCTGTCGGATTCCACAAATGTTGAAAAGGAAGGATATACAATCTCCGATCAGGAAGTTGGTGAAACACTGGCAAGCATCTGTGAAGGGAGAAAAGGGCGGATTATTGTGGGACTTTTCGCTTCCAATATTACCCGTATTCAACAGGTTATCGATATTGCCCGGGCAATTGACAGGAAAGTCATTTTTAACGGAAGAAGCGTAGAAACAACTGTAAATATTGCAAAAGAACTTGGATACATAAATATTTCCGATGAAATGGAAGTGAATATTGAACAGCTCAATGACTTCCCGGATGACGAGATCGTAGTTATAACAACCGGAAGTCAGGGAGAACCCATGGCGGCCCTGGCCCGCATGGCTGCAGGCGCCCACAAGCAGATAAAGATCAAAGAAGAGGACACGGTAATTTTTTCCTCGAAATTTATACCGGGGAACGAAAAGGCAATTACCAAGATTATCAATAATCTTTATAGACAAGGGGCGGATGTTATCTATGAAAAGATATCCGAAATTCATGTGTCAGGACACGCTTTTCAGGAAGAATTAAAGCTGATGATAACCCTGACCCGGCCCAAATATTTTATTCCAATCCACGGAGAATACCGGCATCTGATTCTTCATGCACGCTTGGCCGGACAGGTTGGTATTCCAAAGGAAAATATTCTTGTTGCTGAAAATGGTCAGGTCATTGAATTTACCGAAAACGGTGGCAGAATTGGAGAGAGTGTTTTGACAGGCCGGGTGCTTATAGACGGCAAAGGTATTGGAGATGTCGGACGAAGTGTGCTCAAGGAAAGACGTAATTTATCAGAAGACGGCTTAGTGGTTGTTAACATGGTTTTTGATGAGGAAACAGGAATTGTGGTATATGGTCCTGAAATTGTTTCCCATGGTTTTGTGTTCGAAACGGAAACCGGCCATCTTTTGGAAGACGCAAAGTGTATTATACTCGAAATCGTAGACGAGGTCGGCCCTGTGGTTCCGGACCGGGTCAATACAATCCGGTCAAAAATACAAACAGCTCTAAGGAAATTTTTTTCCTTTACCATAAGACGCCGTCCGGTTATACTTCCCTTTATATTGGAAATCTAAAGGCGGACAAGCCGTAACCAAAAATATTTGCCACAAAGGCACTAAGACCCGCCCGCCTCGCCTAAGGCGAAGCCGATGGCGGGCAGGCACAAAGGATATATTTATTATTCTTTTTTCGTGCCTTGGTGCCTTAGTGGCAGAATGGAAAAAGTTTTACCAAAAAAAGCACCCCGGTGAAATTGACTCTGTATTTCACTGGGCAAGCAAAATTTACAATTAAGTAGTGCCCGAACGAAAACTAGGATTTTTCGTTAAGATCAAGCCTCCGGCCCCGCT
>CAZKDT010000180.1:0-6439 GCA_964551515.1 uncultured Desulfobacteraceae bacterium
CTTTAGGCACTTTTACCGTTTGTCCAGTTTAGGTTCTATCCGGCGACACGGCAGGCCCGCAAGCTGTTTCCACAGCATTATAGCCTAAGAACCGATTAACCTCGCGGGTCAGCGGCAGACCGGCCCTTAATTTCATAGAGCCAGAGAGTGCAACAATCGTCTCTGTTTTATCAGGATTCAGCAGGTGAATATATGCGTGACAGGAACCCGGATGATTTTTTAAAATCTCCTTTAATTTAACAAGCAACTCTCTTTGTGTGCGGGTTATATCCAGATTAAAATGGATGCTTGCAGTCCACGTCTCATCGGCTTTATCTACCGGTATGATAGTGTCTGCCAACAACTTTACCGAGTTTTCGTCCTTTTGCAACTGTCCCTGAACAAGGATTGGATTATCATTGCTTAAAAGTTTGTGAACTTTTGCATAAAGTGAAGAAAATACTGTAGCTTCAACAGATCCATGCAGGTCCTCCAGGGTAATAAATGCCATTAACTCCCCTCTTTTTTTGGTCTTTATGATTTTTGAATTTCTGACTATGCCACCCATTCTTACAGTTTCGCCGTCTTTTTTTTCTTTGAGATCAACCGAGTTTGTGTTGGTAAACTTTTCCAGAATATCTTCATGGTCGCTCAAAGGATGTCCGGTGATATAGAAACCGAGAGATTCCTTTTCAAGTGCTAAAAGCTGCTTTTCACTCCATTCATCGATTTCGGGTTGGACAGGCAAATTAATGGCCTTACTGTTTCCTGGTATGTCAAACAATCCCATCTGTGGATCCGATCTTTCTTTCTGAACCCGCTGACCATAATCAAAAATATCATCCATAGAAGCCGTCATCCGGGAGCGGTAATCTCCGGTGGAATCAAAGGCACCACATTTAATAAGACTCTCGACAACACGTTTGTTAACCTTTTTTAGATTGACCCGTTCACAAAATTCAAAAAGCGAAGAAAATTTTCCCCTTTCATTTCTGGTCTCGACGATAGATTCGATGGCACTTTCACCCACGTTCTTAACCGCAACCAGACCGAATCTTATTTTTGATCCGATTGCGGTAAATTCCTTGCCGCTTTCGTTGATATCCGGCGGGAGAACTTCGATACCGTGATTGCGGCACTCAGCGATATATTTTACAACTCCATCAGTAGAATGCATTTCACTGGTAAGCAATGACGCCATAAACTCCACTGGGAAGTGAGCTTTTAAAAAAGCGGTCTGATATGCTATCATTGAATATGCTGCACTGTGAGACTTGTTGAATCCATATCCTCCGAATTTTTCCATTAAATAAAATATTTGTCCGGCTTTATCAGACGGGATGCCGTTGTCTTTAGCACCCTGCATAAACCGCTTCCTGTGTTTGGCCAGAATCTCTGGGATTTTTTTACCCATGGCCTTTCGGAGATCATCAGCCTCGCCCATGGAATAATTTGCAAGGTCTGCGGCGATCTTCATCACCTGCTCCTGATAGACAACAACCCCGTAAGTTTCTTTCAGAATCGGTTCGAGCTGTGGTACCAGGTACTCAACCTTTTTTTTGCCGTGTTTTCTGTCCACAAAATCATCCACCATTCCGCTGTCACGGGGACCGGGACGGTAAAGCGCAACCAGTGCAATGATATCATCAAAGCTTTCCGGCTTTAATTTTACCAGCAGGTCTTTCATGCCCGAGCTTTCCAACTGAAATACACCGGTGGTTTCGCCGGATTCAAGCAGACGATACGTGGCGGGATCCTTTAAATCCAGATTGATGAGATCCGGCGGTGTGCCGCCCTGTGATACGATTAGCTTAAGCGTATTTGCGATGACCGTGAGGTTGCGAAGTCCCAGAAAGTCAAACTTAACCAGACCGATTTTCTCTACACATTTCATATCGAACTGGGTTACAACCTCACCCTTTTTACCTTTGTATAGCGGTAAATATTCCACCAGAGGCCTGTCTGCGATGACAACGCCGGCAGCATGGGTTGAAGCATGCCTCGGGAGTCCCTCTAGTATGCGGCAGATCTTGACCAGGTCGGCGACCTCAGGTTTGTTTTTGGCCAGATCCTTAAGCCGGGGTTCCTGTTCAATCGCATCGTCAAGACTTATGTTCAACACATCGGGCACCATTTTGGCAATGGCATCCACCTCGAAAAGCGGTATATCTAAGGCCCGGCCCACATCCCGAATTACGGCCCGGGTTTTTAATTTTCCGAAGGTGATAATCTGGGCAACAAAATCGCCACCGCCGTATTTTTCCACCACGTATTTGAAAACTTCTTCCCTGCCGTTTATACAAAAGTCCACATCAATGTCCGGCATGCTTTTACGAGCCGGGTTTAAAAAACGTTCAAAGATCAGACCGTGTTCAATAGGATCAAGGTCCGTGATTCCAAGGGAATACGCAACAAGGCTTCCTGCCGCTGACCCCCTTCCGGGTCCCACGGGTATATTATTTTCTTTGGCATATCGGATAAAATCGGCCACAATTAAGAAATAGCCCGGAAACCCCATGGAATTGATGACGGAAATCTCCTTTTCCATACGGTCAACATAAAGTTTTTTATCAACATCGGGATTCTTTGTTTTTATTCGCTTGAAGACGGACTTAAACCCATCCCTTACCTTTTGTTCAAAAATCTCATCTACTGTTTGCAGGGACGGGGTTTCAAATTTAGGAAAATGATACGAGTTAAAGTCGAATTCTATATTGCAGCGCCCGGCGATATCCACGGTATTTTCAAGAGCACCCGGATAATCCTTGAAAGCGGAATACATTTGGGCTTTTGATTTTAAATAGAGTTGATCGGTTCTAAATCGCAGTCTGTCCATGTCATGAACGGTTTTTCCTGTCTGGATGCACAAGAGGACATCATGAGCACGAACATCTTCTTTATCCAGGTAATGACAATCGTTGCTGGCAACCAGCGGAATGGAAAGTCTTTTGCTCATATCCAGAAGAGCCTGGTTCACTTTTTCCTGTATATCGATACCGTTATTTTGAACTTCCAGGAAAAAATTCCCCTCACCGAACAGGTCAAGGTAAAAGCGGGCGGCTTCATCAGCCTTATCTATTCGGTTTTCCTGAATCAGTCTGGGGATTTCGCCGCGCAAACATCCTGAACAGCCGATAAGCCCTTTAATGTATTGTTTCAGAACTTCTTTGTCGATGCGAGGTTTGTAATAAAATCCCTGAAGCTGGGCAATGGTGACCAGTTTGCAAAGATTTCTGTATCCTTCCTGATTTTTAGCCAGAAGGATCAAATGGGAGAGGCCCCTTTTATCAATGGGGGTTTTATCCGTAAGACGTCGCGGGGCCAGATAGCATTCGCACCCGATAATCGGTTTGATTCCGGCCTTATTCGCCTTTTCATAAAAGGTCATGGCTCCGAACATGGTGCCATGGTCGGTGATCGCCACGGCGTCCATATCAAAATCTGCGACACGCTTTAACAGCGGGTCGATCCTTATGGCTCCGTCAAGAAGACTGTATTGGGTATGCACATGAAGGTGTACAAAATTAGATGGGGTTTCTGTCATTGTTTATTTTGCATAATTGGAAGTTAATCAAGACGATAATTCGGCGCCTCTTTGGTAATAATTACGTCATGGACATGGCTTTCACGCATGCCGGCCGCGCTGATCTTTATGAAACGTGCGTTTTCCCTGAGTTCATCCAGAGTCCGGCATCCCACATATCCCATTCCCGCTTTCAGCCCTCCAATAAGCTGGAAAATATTATCGGAAAGGCTTCCTCTATAGGGCACACGGCCCACAATACCTTCCGGAACCAGTTTGTCGCCGTAGTCATCTTCACCCTGATAATACCTGTCCCTGCTTCCTTTTCTCATAGCTTCTATGGAACCCATTCCCCGATACGCCTTATAGCTGCGACCCTGGTAAATAACCAACTCACCTGGGCCCTCCTCGGTTCCTGCAAGAAGCCCGCCAATCATTATTACATGAGCGCCTGCGGCCACGGCTTTTGTAATATCACCTGAAAATTTAATGCCGCCGTCAGCAATCAGGGGAACACCGGTTTTGTTAAATACCGACTTACAGTTCATGATTGCGGTGATCTGAGGTACTCCAACACCTGCAACAATACGAGTGGTACAAATGGAACCGGGTCCAATTCCGATTTTAACGCCGTCCACACCAGCTTTAACAAGGGCTTCGGCTCCCTCTGCCGTAGCGACATTTCCGGCGATCAGTTGAATTTTTTTGAAATTATTTTTCAAAATCTCTACAGCATCAAGTACGTTTTTTGAATGTCCGTGAGAGGTATCGATGAGGATAATATCCACTCCCGCATTTAGAAGCGCTTCTGCACGTTCTTCCATATCAGAGCCGACGCCTATGGCGGCCCCCACTCTGAGTCTGCCCATATGGTCTTTACAGGCATTGGGGTATTTTTTTATCTTTTCAATGTCTTTTATGGTTATCATTCCGATCAGCATCCCCTCTGAATCGACAACAAGAAGCTTTTCTATCCGGTGTTCATGCAAGAGTTTCTTTGAATCTTCCAGTGAAATTCCTTCTGAAACAGTGATCAGTTTTTCTTTGGTCATGATTTCAGAAACTTTCTTTTCAAGACTTGTTTCAAATCTTAGATCTCTGTTTGTCACAATGCCTACCAGTCGATTCTCTATGGTAACCGGAACTCCGGAGATGCGATATTTTTCCATGAGTTTCAAAACTTCATGAACCGGCTGAGCCGGATGAATGGTTACCGGATCGACGATCATGCCGCTTTCTGATTTTTTAACTCGGTCAACTTCAACAACCTGACTTTTAATACTCATGTTTCGGTGTATAAACCCCATCCCGCCTTCACGGGCCATACTTATGGCGGTGTCAGCCTCTGTTACCGTATCCATGGCAGCACTGACAATGGGAATGTTTAATGTAATGTTTTTTGTCAACGGGGTATGGGTATCAACATCTATCGGCAGAACATCAGAAAAGCCCGGCAATAATAAAACATCGTCAAAGGAAAAAGCTTCTTCAAGTTGTTCTTTTATCATAAGTTCCTCCAGAAAGGATTCTGTAGATTTATAAGGTTCATCCAAAACTAAAAAGACAATCCATGGAAAAATATTTCTGAGAATCCCTTTCATATTTTTTTAAAAACTGAATAACAAATGGAACTATCTTTTGCAATCTTTATTCGGTTGGATTTTTTACAAGGTAAACGCATTTGAATCCAAATACAGGGAGAACGCTCCACAACGGCGTATACCTCTTTCCAACCGACTGAAACTTGTGCTAAAGCCCTTTAAACAGTCAGTCAGTTTCCAAGAGAAACACGCCGTCGCTACGCTGCATCCAAAAAAATGGGTTTGCCCCGGGATTTTTCATCAGTCGTCTTGACATTGCGTTAACACCCGTAATAGATAACGGTCATGCTTTTTAAAATAAACCCTAAAAATCCCCAGGAACGACTTATCACACAGGTTGTCGAGATCCTTAAAAGAGGGGGTATTATCGCTTATCCAACCGACACCCATTACGGAATCGGATGCGACATTATGAATAAAAAGGCGATTGAAAAGATTTACCAGTTAAAACAGAGGAATAGAATAAAACCATTTAGTTTTATCTGCTCAGGACTTAAAAATATCAGCCATTATGCCAAGGTTTCAAATTATGCATATAAAACCATGAAACGGCTTTTGCCGGGTCCTTATACATTTGTTCTGGAAGGATCCAAACTGGTTCCCAAAATCATGCTCACCAAGCGGAAAACCGCCGGAATACGTGTGCCGGATCACCCGATTTGCCTTGAACTGGTTGAAATGCTGGGGAATCCGATCATTAGCACAAGTGCCACAATGCCAAATGGCACCAATTTTTTTGACCCGTCCCTTATTCATGATTTTTATCACCCCAGAATAAATGTGGTCATTGACGGTGGATCTGTGCCGGGGCACCCTTCAAGTGTCATATCTTTGATTAACGACATGCCTGAGGTTATCCGCAAGGGGCGGGGAGACATAACTGTTTTTGAGTAACAACTAAGGCTCGTAGTTTAGAATTTCCGAGACGTTGATTATTAGATCGAGGATCAGGGTCAAAAATCTTTTCCTTGTGAAGGACCAACGGCACCCCCTGGAGAATCGACGCGAATCACGATCGCTTTGATAGGGTCATCCTCCCGGAAGCCCTTAAGATAAATGGCTGTGTCAGGAGGTGGTAAAGACGGTGCCCCACTGTCATGTGGTGTTGAGCACCCCCAAGATGTTACGGCGTTACTTTTTGTGTGACCGCAAGCCAACGCGCCTTCCTTGATTCCGGATTCATATCCAGCTCCCCGCTGTCGGGACGAAGCCTTAGGCGAAGGCCGATCTGTGGATGATTACGTGATCGATTCCGACTCCCCGGTCGACTTGGCCGGCGCAGTTCGAAGAACGAAGACGGAAACCCGCTTTTAGCAGCCGGCCCGTCGAGAGATCA